>JAQULX010000077.1 GCA_028718465.1 Dehalococcoidales bacterium
TTTACCATTTAGCAGCGCATCCGCCAGTTTTTGCCGCGCAGAAGACAAGATTCTCTGGAAGGTAGAGCGGGAAATATTCATCTTCTCTGCCGCCGGCTTCTGCTCCAGTTTTTCCAGATCTTTCAGCCGTATGGCTTCCGCCTCCTCAAAGGAAAGATTAACTATTTCCAGTATCCTCAGCGGAATGCCGGCCGGCTTGAAAAAAGTTATCTCCGGCAGATAGCCAATACGCCTGCATTTAAATGGTCGTGACATATACTTAATCCTGAATTATGAGCATATGCTCACTATTAATGCTAGCACTCCAATACGAGTTTGTCAAAAGCATGCGGCTTCTTGAGTTGTATCAGATCGAAATGACCTGGTACAGTGCCCTTTGAAAAAAATGGCTGATGCGGTAAATCATTTCAATGAAGGTCCTGATTAGCTCAATCACCTGCGGGCTGCGAAGCTCACGGCTTCGCACATATCTTATCAGCCGCCTGTCGCACAAGCCGCGGAGGACAGAGCCAGCCATTTTACATCTGAGCTACGGCAAGCCGGGCATTGAATTGCTTTAGCTTCGTCCGGACCGCGTGGCGCCGTGACCCGGAAGCGGGCACGGCATTGTTGACACTGGTATACCCAGGGGGGCGGACAGATTTCCAGACTGCAAGCGTTGTATTCTTCGCAATCTTCACTTGCGCACCGCGGGCAGTTGGATTTTGCGGGATGCGGCAACTCCACTATCTCAAATATCTCTCCACAACGGCTGCAATGATATTTTTGCATCTTATGATCTCCCCGCAAAATTGATACTCAGACTAATATGACAAAAACAATATGGTACATCAGGCATATAGTCCTTTGCTATCCGGCAAATTATCAGCTCCCCTGCTCACGGGCAAGACATTCAATTTCCGTAAACAGGATAAGCGACATGAAGTATTAACGTTCCGGGCGTTTTGATTCGGTTCGGAAGGCCCCGACGATACCGAGGGGTACCAGAATAATCAAGGCCATCAGCACAAATAGTTTTTTCATCACTGTCTCCTTGTATAGTTATTGCTCAAAGGAATACCGGTACGGCCTCAGGGAAATTCAATGACGGTGCCGGCTTTATTGAAGATAAAATTTTCTCCGAATTCCTGGGCCAGGACGCTGATGACCGGCAGGTCGGTACAATGGCACAGCCCCAGTTTGGATACCCCCAGATCGTGAAGCGCTGCTATGCTTTGCCACAGTCGCTCTTCCGAAGCGCCGATAAGGTGAGAGCCGCCGATTACTGCATATACCTCGTTGATCCCGGTAATTTCGCGGGCATGGTAGATGGTGTTGATCATTCCCCGGTGAGCGCAGCCCAGGATGATTACCAGTCCTTCATCAATTTTCACGATAATAGCCTGGTCATCCATAACCGGGTCCGGCTGCCAGTCCGAATCTTGCTTGATAAACAAACCGGCATCTATCGTTTCATATTCGGTCACCATCGGGACCTCGCCGCTGGTCAGGATATTGTCACTTATTTTGACCGGCTCTTTAGTCAAACGGAATCGGGCGCCCCAGCTTGTCAGTTCGCTTTGCTGAAAAGGAATTCCGATATACCTTTCCGGATCATTTTTCCTCCGGTGGTATTTGGCCTGCCAGACATCCGGATGGGCAATGATCTCCACCTCTTTTTTCATACGGCGCAGCAACTCCCGTAATCCTCCGGTATGGTCGTAATGGCCGTGGCTTAAGACAATCTTATCGATTCCAGACAGGTCTATTCCTAAAGTATCAGCATTATGCACCGTGGATATGCTGGTTCCGGTGTCCAGAAGTACACTGGCTGTATCTGTCTCGACAAGGATGCTTAATCCCCATTCCCCCAGGAAGTCACCCATTCCAGCCGTGTTTTCACTCAGAGTCATGATACGAAGCGCCATCTCTATCCTCCATACCAAACATTATTCTCCCATTCACTTGAAAAAGGACTGCTACATCAGTTCGCTTTCGCTGGATTCAATTGCTTTCCTGATCTCATTATTCAATTCGGGCGGCAGGCCTTCGATATCCACGCGTAAGAAACCGCGGATGATCGTGGCGGTAGCCTCTTCACGGGTCAATCCGCGTGCCATCAGGTACTCCACCTCTTCTTCAGCGATTTTCCCCACAGCGGCCTCATGGGATAAATCAATCCCTGACAGATTACCCTTAAGCTCCGGGATAGCGTACATCTCGCCTCCGCCCTCCATGATCAGCCCCCGGCATTCCAGATGTCCTTTTACATCCGGCGCGTTGCCTTCGATATAACCGCGGGCGATGATATTGCCGCCGTTGGTGATAGCCCGTGATATCATCTCGGTCCTGGAGCCTTTAGCATCCAGAATGGTCCGGGACCCCACATCCAGGTTAGAACCCTGAGCAGCCACCATGATGCCGTTAAAGCGGACTACCGCATTTTCACCGACACATCTTGCAATGGGGTTCATCTGTAAGGAGCCTACCGGTTTCATCAGAACATAGTTGCTTAAATAAAGCCCGTTTTCCTCGATGACCACACCGGTGCGAGGTCGAACGGATACCTCAGGATTCCACTGGTGGATCATGGTAAAAGTGACCCTGGCATTCTTCTTGATATAGAACTCGGAGACTCCCAGGTGCAGGCCGGGATCATGGCGGGGAGCCGTGGTACAACCGGTGATAATATGCAGCTCCGATCCTTCTTCGGCGATAACAATATTGTGCACATTCTGGATAGACTGTTTCTTAGCCAGATACAAGCAGGCCTGGACCGGGAAGATGCTTTTTTGCCCGGGCAACGCGCGAATAAAATACCCGTCAGCCTGGTTCAATTCGACATTAGCGGTATATTTATCCGTATCTACCGCCACCGCCTTCCACAAGTATTCCTCCAGCCATTTGTATTTATCCAGGGCCTCGCTGGTGGGGATAACTTCGATCCCTTCCTGTTCAGTAGAAAAGTGGACCGGGGTATTGTCCTTTTGCAGAAAAGTGCCTGACCTTCCCTGTTGGTGGTCCAGGACTATTCCCGCTCTTACCATCTGCTGTTTTTCAGCAGTGGGAATTATAGAAAGATCGGACTGGTAAGCCAGGTCTTTTGGCGGATTTTCAAAAGCTGCCAAATCAATATCCTGGCCCGTGGCTGCCGGTTTATCGATAGCTGATCGGGCTTTCTCCTTATTAACTGAATTTTTCCCGGGGGTTACTTCATGCAAGTTAGACATTTCTGGTAGCCTTTCTCCTTTATCGTCGCCAGCATTTCTCGGGGGTCGTTCTCGCAACCGATTGTTCCGTCACACATCACATAGCCGGTATGAGCGTTCACATAGTCCAGAATATATCCGGTGTGGGTTATGATAAGACCCATACAGGTCCTTTTCCGTATCGGACAGTCCTTTTCCAGCAGGTTGTTGATCAATTTCCCTATTAGCGAGATATTTACCAGGTCTACTCCTGACTCCGGCTCATCCAGAAGCACCAGCTGGGGCTTTTGGGCCAGAAGCTGCATTAGTTCAGAACGTTTAATCTCGCCGCCGGAAAATCCGTAGTTGATGTCGCGGTTTAAGAAATCGGAAAGGTCGGCCTGGTCCGCCAGGGTTTTTATCAGCTCGCCATCTCCCCTCTTCCTCATAGTTGCTTCCAGAATATCGCGAGTTTTTACCCCACGTATGACCGGCGGCCTCTGGATGGAAATACCGATTCCCAGCCGCGCCCGCTCATCCAGAGACAGATGGGTAATATCCTGACCGTTAAAGAATATCATTCCCCCGGTAATCTTAAACCTGGGAAAACCCATAATGGCGGACAAGAGGGTGCTTTTGCCCGCTCCGTTCGGGCCAAACAAGACATGAGTCTCTCCGGAGTTAATATGAATGTTAATATCATGCAATATTTCCTTGTTCTCTACCGATACACTTAGATCTTTAATCTCGAGCATAATCCTCTCCAGTCTGATCTTTCATATTTGGAAGGTGCAACACTCACAATTATACAGGTCCCTGATCATTGGGTACCTGCGCTTTTCTCATTAACCTTGAATAATAAGAGCCGGTCAGGTAGAGCGCCGCCAGGGGATTATGCCCGGTTACCCTGTCTTTAACGGCGATCACGGTCACCGGGACCCGGCAGTACTTGAGGAAGAGCGTGTCATGACCAATGCACAGGCCCAGCATGACGGCCAGGTCTACTTTTTGCATGTTCAATATCTCGGCCTGGGCGATCGGATTACACATGGACTCATAGGACTCCGGTCCGGCTATCTTTTCCTGCGGCTTTATATTGATCCTTTCCTTGGGAACGGCGCCCACTTTGCATCTCACAGAGACTACTTCAAATCCATTATTTTCCAGGATTTGGGTCAAAATCCGGGCTTCGCCGGCCAGTCCGCTGCAAAAGGCCAGCCCCAGTTTTTTGTAACCGCATTTTTGCGCGAACTGAATCAATTCGACTATGCGCGGATTTTTCGTCCTGCGTCCCTCCGGAGTCTGCTCGTAGCATTCAAATTCCTGAATAGATGCCTGCCGGGCGAATTCCTTAACCTCCGGCTTATCATATTCATCCATAGTTGTTTCAATGAGGTCAGGCAGGTTCTTCATCGGGCAGTAATTGGGCGCTTTTTCAATCGCAGGTTTTTCGCCAATCTTAATTTGAGGATCGCAGGCTTCTACCGGACATTTAGCACAATTCGGGCTGATTTCTTTGGCCATATTTGTCACTCCACTTGATAATTCACCTTACGGCTATGGTAAAGCCAGGGCCGGGTCACCCACGGCCTCCGCAAGCGGATCAGGTGACCGGGGTCTTCTCGGCCGGGGCTCAGCCGGCCCTGGCTCATTGTCCTTTGAGATTAGAACTTACTTAAGCCGTAACGTGGGTTGATAATTTAAAGTATATCGGCTTCTATCAATTATTTAAAATTATCGCCAGTTTTCAATATATCATAAACTTTGCGCCAGAGTTTCTCAATCTCCCGGCTCACCTTCCCATCAGAGAATTCCACTACCGGTACCCCTTTAATCATGGCCTCAGTGACCACATTGTCGAAAGGAATCCGGGCTGCTACCTCAATCTCCTCGGCCTGACAATAGCTTTCGATCTTTCCTGTATTCTCGGGATTAATATCGCATTTATTGACGCAGACCAGGGCCGGGACTTCAAAATGGCGGCAGACTCCGAGAACTCTCTCCAGGTCATGAATGCCCGAAAGGGTCGGCTCGGTAACCAGAACTGCCAGGTCGGTCCCGGACAAGGATGAGATCACCGGACAGCCGATGCCCGGAGGGCCGTCACTGATAATAAATTCCAGGTTATCTTCCTCAGCAATACGCCGGGCTTCTTTACGGACAGTGGCTACCAGCTTGCCGGAATTCTCCTGGGCTGTTCCCAGCCGGGCATGTACCAGGTAGCCATAAGGGGTGCTGGACACGAACCAGTGTCCCGCCAGACATTCTTCCATCGTGATTGCATCTACCGGGCAAACATGAGAGCAAAAGCCGCAGCCTTCACAGGACACCGCATCTACCAGATAATCCTTAATAGCTCCAAAACGGCATAGATCCTGGCATAGTCCGCATTGAATACATTTTTTCCTGTTAATTACCGCTGTCTGCCCACTCCAGAACTCCTGCTGTCTCCAGGGAATTGATTGGAGAATCATATGCAGGTCGGCGGCATCCACATCGCAGTCTACCATGACTTTGCTTCCGGCCAGGGCTCCCATTGAACCGACAATACTGGTCTTGCCGGTCCCGCCTTTACCGCTCAGGACAACTACTTCTTTCATGAACCATCTCCTGTATCTTTTTGAAAAGATCCTCAAAACTCTGCTTCCATTGCGGCATCCCCTGTACCAGTGTTATCCCTCTGGAATAGAGGCGGGCAATTTCAGTATCCAGGGGGATCTTCAGCAGTACCGGTATCTCTTCCTCCCGGCAATATGACTCGACTTCCGTATCTCTATCTACATTGCGGTTGATGATTACCCCACAGGGTATATTAAGCTCCTTCACAGTCTCTACCGCCAGGGTGAGATCATTGAGTCCGAAGGGTGTAGGCTCCGTAACCAGAAGGCAAAAATCGCTGTTTCTAATTGTTGTAATCACCGGGCATGATGTTCCCGGAGGAGAATCAATAATAGTTATCTCTTCTTTACCGGCGAAGTTTTTCACCTGGCGGATCACCGGCGGAGACATGGCTTCGCCAACATTAAGCCTTCCATACACAAAAGCGATTCCGTCAGCATGACCTGATTTTACTACACCGATCTCCCGGGGTTCCTCCCGGATAGCTTTAGGGGGGCAGACATAGCTGCAGGCGCCGCAGCCGTGACAGAGCTGGGTGAAGGTCATTACCTGTTCTCCCCAAACCGCGATTGCATTGTAAGCACAGACCCGGGCACATTTCCCGCAATGGTTGCATTTCGCCTTATCCACCTCCGGCACCGGAACAGAAACCGTTTCCTGTTGGGTGATGACCGGTTGAAGGAAGAGATGACTGTTGGGCTCCTCGACATCGCAATCGAGAAGCTGTACCTTATAAGTATTTTTTATGGAGAGGGCCAGGCTGGTGGCGATCAAGGTCTTGCCTGTTCCCCCTTTCCCGCTGGCAATCGATATGATCATATTATCCCCTTACCATTTTAACTCCGCATTTGGGGCAGTTCAGACTAAAACAGGGCGTTCCCTGCTTATGGGGCGCTCTTTCTCCGCAACTGGGACAGATGCAATAGACCCCCGGTCCTGTTCCGGGACGGTTCCCCCCCATACGGCCACCCCTGCCGCCGGCTCCGCGCGGGGGTCCGGTTCCATCTCCTCTGGGCATAGTCAATCCTCCTATAAAATTTATCCAGCTTCTATTACCGGCTGCATTCCCGGCCTTTGCCTTCATTACCCTTCCCTTGTCCCATGCCGAAATGGCCGGAAACGTTAGGTTGTGAACCGGCCTGATACTTGCCGATTTTATAGTCCTGAATAATATCCTTTATCTTGCCGGAAACTCCGGTGACAACCTTGATGCCGGCTGCCGATAAGACCTGGTAAGCGTTCGGCCCGCAGTTGCCGGTCAGCACTGCCTCTACCCCTCTGGCGGCAATAGATTGAGCAGCGGCGATGCCGGCTCCTCCGGAGGCTGCGTTAGAATTTTCGGAAGCCTCAAATTGCAGGGTTTCCGGATCAACATAGACGAAGTACGGGCACCTGCCAAAACGGGGATCGACCATGGCTTCCAGGGTAGTCCCGGCAGAAGAGATCGCAATTTTCATCTTTTATCTCCATTTGCCACTGTTTCTAATTTCCTGACCCTGGTCTTTACCTGCCGCAGTTGCTCTCTCAAGACTTTTTCCTGATTCTTCAGGTAAGCGAGTTCTTCCTCCGTGGTGTTCAGAGGAATGATGCAATAACCGCTGCCGCAGCCTGTCAGCGGCCCTTTCCCCCTGGGCCCCGTTCCATCCTTATCAGGCATTATTGGCTGCCTCCTTGATTTCTTATTTCCAGGTCACGCACCCTGGAATTGATCCTCTCCAGATCACCTTTGACTGCCTGTGCCTGTCGTTTCAGATAATCCAGCTCTTCTTCTCGTGTCATCGCTGCCGCAGACGCTGCAGCCGCTGGTGTAGTGTCAGCCGTTGCCGGATTCCTTGTGAAGTAAGCGCATCGCGGTTGGCCGCCTCGACCTCTTCCCACATAAGGCCAGGGTGGAGAGCTTCCTCTAAACCCAAAACCCTGGCCACCTCCAGCGCCACCTCCGGCGCCTCTGCCTTTACCAAATCCTCCGTACATCTCATACCTCCTCGTAATGTTACCTTGTTCAAATGTGTTCGGAATCATAATATTTAGCGCTTAATTGTTTAATTTCACCCATTTAACCTGGTTTATCAGCAGTCATTATTAGCTTTAGAATGCCCCTGATTTGCCGGTAAGTTGATCCCTGGCTAACACAGTTTATCGCCATCTCCGGATCAATGACTTTGGTGCCGCAAATAGCATCGATACCGTAATCGAAAAGGATCGGGGATAAGGGGGCCGAATCTCCCAGTATCATTACATAAGCTTCAGGACTGCACAGCTCCAGGAGATGTTCAATAGTGTGATTGGTAATGGCAGTGCCCGTGATGCCGACCACGTCTGCCATGGGGACATAAGTTTCACTCTGGTCTGCGGTCAGGTCCCCTACCCGGGGATTCTTTTCAATTACCCACAATTTTTCGGCTATACCCTGTAATTTTGGGATAAACGGGAAATGGCCGATGATGGCGATTTTCTTGCCTGTTCCTTTTGCGACAAGCAAATCAGCGGCATTCAAATTGAAGCAGTGTGATTCATCCACCCGGAGCAGCGAATTGATAGTGGCTATGCCGATTGCCGCCTCTAACAGCGATTCCGAGTAAGCCAATCCAGCCAGATCCCCGGCTCCTTTATTCAGCAGATATCCACCATCTTTGACCAGGGGATCTCCTTCATGATGCTGCTTTAAAGCTTCCTGAGGCAAGGTGGCAGCCAGCCCGCAGCTGCGGGTTAAGACCGCAGTATGAAAAAGTCCCATCCGGATATCTCTGATTCCGGTCTGCATATCCAGAGTTGATAGTAAATCATCTAAAATTTTCATTGCCAGAGAAACCTCTCAATATATTTACTCTCACCGGTATCAGCTATTTGATCTTCCGTGAGACCGTCTTCCGTATCCGCCTCCTTTATGGGTCGGAATGACCGGGGTGAACTCCGAGGCTCCACAGGTAGGGCAAGCCTGAGGTTCGTCCTTGATCAACTCTTCGAAAAAAGCATTCCATTCATGATTATTCCGGCAGCGGAACCGGCGTACTGCCATTTCAAAATTGCCCCCCTCGATCCTGATCGCCTTGCCCTGAATCAAGGCTTCAGCTAATTTCTTCCGGGCTGCATCCAGGATTCTCACAAAGGTGGTCCGGGAGACATTCATTTTTTCGGCGCATTGCTCTTGCTCCAGGTCTTCAATATCCTTAAGGCGGAGAGCTTCTATTTCTTCAACCGTCAGGCAATTTTCTTCCAGTTCTCTGAGCGGAATCCCGGCCGGTTTGAAATAGGTGACTGAAGGTATGTAGCTTACTCTCCGGCACTGAGTTCGTCTTCCCATGTTGTTTCCCTCTTTTTATTTTTGAATATTTGTCTATTAACTGATGCCATATTATGAACATATGACCACAATTCAAGATTAATACATCGATAAACGTTTGTCAAGAGGCACTTTTCGCCAAGAATAATTTTTACCGGGTGAACCTGAACTATTTAAGGTAGAAAACCGAAAAGTTTTCAGGTTGACAATGAAATTTTGTTGTGGTATTTTTTAGCCATGTATTACCAATAGTAATACATATTCCACACGATATATTACCCGGTGCACAGTTCCAGGCCTGCCCGTCCCATCTGGATAATTCGAGCTATTTGAAAGGAGGAGAGATGTGAAAAAGGTAACCCTGACCGTAAATGGCGTTAAACGCCAAATTGATGCCGCTCCCGACCTGGTCCTCATAGATTACCTTCGCCAGGACCTTCGACTTACCGGCACCAAACAGTCCTGCGACCGTAAAGGTCAATGCGGCGCCTGTACCGTCATTGTGAACGGCAAATCAGTGCGCTCCTGCCTCCAGAAGGTCGAAAAACTGGAAGGCGCCGATGTCATTACCGTTGAAGGCCTGGGTACCCCTGAAAATCCGCATCTTATTCAGGAGGCTTTTGTCCTTTCGGGGGCTATTCAGTGCG
>JAQULX010000078.1 GCA_028718465.1 Dehalococcoidales bacterium
TATCGTCAAAGCAGTGGTAGTGCGCTGCTCTAAACCATATCTGCGCCCGGATGGATCGTATATACGTTTTGATGAAAACGCGGCGGTTATTCTGGCCGATAGCAGTAACCCCAAAGGGACCCGCATATTCGGACCTGTAGCTCGCGAACTCCGGGAGAAGAACTTTACCAAGATCATCTCGCTGGCCCCGGAGGTATTATAGAAGGAAAAGGAGTAGTTATTAGTAAAAAGTTATTGGTTATTAGATAGGGGCTCCGGGAAATAGGGGCTAAACAACTAAAGACTAAAAACTAAAGACTAAAACTAAAAAGCTGGATATGAAGATTAAGAAAAATGATAATGTCCTGGTCATAGCCGGGAAAGATAAGGGTAAGAAAGGCAAAGTGCGCTTTGCTTATCCGGATGATCAGACGGTCATGGTTGAAGGGGTCAACATGATCAAGAAACATGCTAAAGCCAAGGCTCAGGTTAAACAGGCCGGTATAATTGAGAGGGAAGCACCCATCAGCGTGTCCGATGTTATGCTTATATGCGGAAAATGCAATAAGCCAGCCCGGGTTGGCTACCGCATTTTGCAGGACGGTCGCAAGGCCAGATTTTGCCGCAACTGCGGTGAGGTGGTTGAGTAATGGCAGATTTGAAAGAGATATATAAGAACGAAATAATTCCCGTTATTAAAGAGCGCCTGGGCTATACGAACATAATGCAGGTGCCGCGCCTGGAGAAAATAGTTTTGAATATCGGGCTTGGCGAAGCAATAGCCAATGCAAAAGCTCTTGAATCCGGAGAAGCCGATCTGGCTGCCATCTCCGGGCAGCATCCCGTAATTACCCGCTCGAAAAGGTCCATTTCGGCTTTTAGATTAAGGACCGGCATGGCGATCGGGGTCAAAGTCACCCTGCGGGGAAAACGCATGTGGGACTTCTTTGAAAAACTGGTCACCATTACTCTGCCCCGGGTAAGAGAGTTCCAGGGCGTACCCCGCACATCCTTTGACGGACGCGGCAACTACACGTTGGGCTTTAAGGAACAGATAGTTTTTCCTGAGATTGAATTTGACAAGGTAGACAAGATACGCGGAATGGAAGTCGTTATTGTAACTACCGCCAATACTGATGAGGAAGGCAGAACTCTTCTGGAGTTATTAGGAATGCCTTTTGTTAAGGAATAAGGATTAAGAATGGCAAAGATATCGAAAATAATTAAATCGGAACGTCCAGCAAAATATAAGACGCAGCAGCATAATCGTTGTCAGATATGTGGTCGACCGCGCGCTTATATACGTAGATTTGGCACCTGCAGAATATGTTTCCGCAGGTTAGCTCTCAGTGGCCAGGTGCCTGGCGTGAGAAAATCGAGTTGGTAGCTTAAGCTGGCTAAGGGGGAGTCATGATTATTACAGATCAAATTGCGGATATGTTGACCCGGATACGAAATGCGGCTATTGTAAGGCATGATATAGTCGAGATGCCGGCTTCAAAATTAAAAATTGCCATATTGAAGATCCTTAAAGAAGAAGGATTTATCAGCGATTATGAACTGGTCAAAGGGAAACCGGAGCGTCTTCTGAGAATACGGCTCAGGTATGATGAGAGCAACCGTTCCATTATTAGTGGAATTGAACGTGTCAGCAAGCCTGGCTTAAGGGTGTATGCTCAGAACCATGAAATACCGCGGGTATACGGCGGTGTGGGTGTGGCCATCCTTTCGACACCCAAAGGTGTTATCACCGGGCAAAAAGCTCGCAAAGAAGGCGTTGGCGGGGAGGTCCTTTGCTACGTCTGGTAAATAATTCAGGGAGTTATATAGATGTCTAGAATTGGGCGTTTGCCTATAGCCGTGCCTTCGGGCGTTACAGTGACCATTGCGGACCAGCAGGTCACTGTAAAAGGACCGAAAGGCGAGATAAGCCAGACCTTCAGACCTGATATGACAATCAAACTGGAGGAAAATAAACTGATTGTCCAGCGGGCTAATGATGAAAAAGAGAATCGGGCCCTCCATGGACTTACCCGGTCTCTTCTTAATAACATGGTCACCGGGGTAACCAAAGGATGGGAGAGAAATCTCGAAATAGTAGGAGTAGGCTTCCGCGCTGAGAAGGTTGGAGACAAACTGGTTCTGCGCGTTGGTTTCTCCCATACTGTTGAGGTATCTCCGCTGCCCGGTATAACCCTGGCCACTGACGGTCCCAGCAGGATCAAGGTCATGGGTATAGATAAAGAGATCGTAGGACAGATGGCGTCGGAAATTCGCGCCATCCGGCCGCCGGATGCATATAAAGGTAAAGGCATCCGCTATGTCGGTGAATTAGTACGCATTAAGCCAGGAAAAGCTGGCAAAGCAGTAGGTAAGGGGAAATAATGAAAAGTAATGCACCTAGATTAGCCCGCATTCGAAGGCACGAGCGAGTACGCTCCAAGGTTGAGGGTACAACTGACAGGCCCAGATTATCGGTATTCCGCAGCTTGAATCATATTTATGCCCAGGTTATTGACGATTCAAAGGGCCTGACTTTAGCAGCCGCTTCAACTATAGACCCGGAAATTACAGGCAACCTGGAGGGTAAAGCCAAGAAAACTCAGGCTGAATTGGTCGGACAGGCAGTAGCCAAAAAAGCCATTGAGAAGGGCGTGCAGGAGGTAGTCTTTGACCGCGGCGGATATAAGTATATCGGCAGAGTTCAGGCCCTGGCGGATGCTGCCCGTAAAGAGGGATTAAAATTTTAAGAGGTAAAGACCAGTGAAAGAGGTAGTAAGCAAGATAGATCCAACTGGATTGACTTTGAACGATAAGCTGATTTATATTAACCGCGTGGCTAAAGTAGTTAAAGGCGGCAAGCGTCTCAGATTCAGCGCTTTAACCGTATCCGGAGATGCCAGCGGACATGTCGGCATTGGCGTTGGTAAAGCCAATGAAGTCCCTGAGGCAATCAGCAAGGCCGGCGCAGTAGCCCGCAAGAATTTGATTAAGGTGCCTTTGAAGGGGAATACGATTCCTCATGAAATTGAAGTAAAATATGGGGCGGCTAAGGTTTTGCTCAAACCCGCGGCTCCCGGTACCGGTGTTATTGCCGGCGGCAGCATACGAGCCGTGCTCGAATCAGCCGGGGTTAAAGATGTATTGACCAAGTCTTTGGGTAGCTCCAACCGCATTAGTGTGGCCAGAGCTACAGTACTGGCTTTAAAAAGTCTTAAATCACCTCAGGAAGAGCTGGCCAAACGCAAAGCATTCCCTAAGGTTGAGGAGGCAGCTACCGGTGAGTAAATTCCGTATAACTTTAATAAAGAGCGGTCAGCATTACAGTCCCGACCAGAGAAGTACACTGCGCACTCTCGGTTTAAAGCGCATCCGCCAGAGTGTGGTCCGTGAGGATTCCCTGTCCCTTAGAGGACAGATTATAAAAGTCAAGCATCTAGTTATGGTAGAGGAAGAGACAAATGCAGCAGAATGAACTATACCCAGCGCCAGGTTCACAAAAGAATAGAAAACGCGTAGGACGAGGGAACGGCAGCGGTCACGGTACCTACAGCGGCCGGGGCTGCAAGGGACAGAAGTCCCGATCCGGCCTCCAGATTCTGCGAGGTTTTGAAGGCGGGCAACTGCCGATTATTAAAAGACTTCCCAGAAAACGGGGTTTTCATAATCCGTTCAGTGTTGAATACCGTCCTGTCAATATCACCGCCTTGAACGTATTCAAAGCCGGTACTGAAATTACGCCTGAAGTTCTTTATGAAGCCGGAATTATCGATAATCCGGCCATTCCCGTAAAAATACTGGCTGATGGCGATATTCAAAACGCCGTCACAGTCAGGGCAAGTAAATTTTCAGCCGCCGCAAAAGCCAAAATTGAGGCTGCTGGTGGTAAAGTGGAGGAAATTTGAGCAGTAGATCATCTCGAAGCATGCCCAGACTGATCACGGCGATGCGGGATGCCTTCAGCCTGCCCGATTTACGGCGTCGGATTCTGTTCACTCTGGGTATTTTGATACTATTTCGCTTTATAGCCCATATACCGCTTCCGGGAGTTGATCTGGACCGATTAGCTGAGGTGTTCCAGAATGTTCCCTTGCTGGGTATGCTCGATATGTTCAGTGGCGGAGCATTGAGAAACTTCAGTGTGGCTGCTATGGGTGTTTATCCTTACATTACCGCAACCATCATTATGACCATACTGGTACCGGTTATTCCCCAGCTGCAGGCACTATCTATGGAAGGGGAGTCCGGGAGGAACAAAATCAATACAATTTCTCACTGGCTGGTTATCCCCCTGGGTGCGCTTGAAGCCTACGGACAACTGACGTATTTAAGGAGTCAGGGCGTTATCGAGGAGACCGCTGTATTTGCTATGGTCACCATGATCATATCCATGATCGCGGGTACTGTATTGTTGATCTGGCTGGGAGAGTTGATAACCGAACATGGTATCGGTAACGGCATTTCCATTATCATCTTCGGTGGAATCGTGGCCGGCTATCCGCAGACTGTCGGACAGGCCGGACTGTTGGGCGCCACCAATGTGATCGGTATGATAGTCTATGCTTTGATCGGTCTGGCCACTATTGTTCTAATCGTTTACTTTACTGAGGCCCACCGGCGGATTCCAGTACAGTATGCCAAGAGCGTATTTCGCGGCGGAAGGATGTACAAACAGTCCGGTGCGACTCACATACCGTTGAGAGTCAATACCGCCGGAATGATTCCGCTTATCTTTGCCATGTCGCTGGTCCTGTTCCCCGGTATCGTGGCCAGTTATTTTGCTGCTCCGATAGGGGCTGATCCGAACTTCGCCAACAGTGTAATGGATTGGTTTAATCCGAATGCTTCGATGCCGGAAGGCCTGCTCTACTGGGCCCTATATTTCTTGCTGACGATCGGGTTTGCTTTCTTCTATACCATGATTATTTTCCAACAGCAGGATCTACCCGGCGTTTTGCAAAAGCAGGGCGGTTTTATACCCGGTATACGTCCGGGTTCTCAGACCAAAAAATATCTGGACGGTGTTATCGGCCATATCACCTGGGCGGGAGCGCTGTTCCTGGGTGTCGTCGCCATCGTGCCATTTATCGCCCAGCAGGCCACAGGAATCCAGATGCAATTTTCCAGCATGGGGTTGATCATCGTGGTTGGTGTGGTTCTTGATACTATGAAACAACTTGAAGCTCAACTGGTAATGCGCCGTTATGAAGGCTTTATCAAATAAGGGGGGAGTTAATGTATATCGTGTTATTAGGTGCCCCCGGAGCGGGTAAAGGAACACAGGCTTCGTTATTAACTGAGAAGTTGAAATTGGCCCATATCGCCTCCGGTGATCTGTTTCGACAAGCTTTATCAAAGGGGACCCCGTTAGGTCTTCAGGCCAAGACCTATATGGAGAAAGGACAACTGGTACCGAATGAAATTACAATCAAGATGGTGCTGGAACGAATCACTTCCCCGGACTGCCAGGGCGGCATCATACTGGATGGGTTCCCGCGTAACGTAGAGCAGGCTGAAGCTCTGGATAATGCGTTAGAAAATCAGAAAAAAGCCATCGACTATGCAGTATACATCAAGGTTTCCGAAGATGAACTGTTGAAAAGGCTGACCGGGCGGTGGATCTGCCGCGGCTGCCAGGCGCCTTACCATGAAATATCTTCGCCCTCCAAAGTCAAGGGAATCTGCGACAAATGCGGCGGAGAGCTTTACCAGCGGGCGGATGATAATACCGAGACCATCAAAAAGCGGCTTGAAGTGTTTTTCGCCGAGACCGCGCCGCTGATTGAGTATTATTCGAGGGCAGGAAAGCTCCTTGAAGTTAAGGGCGAAGGCAGCATGGAAGAAATATCTCAGAGAATAATTACCGCTCTTCAATCTAAAAGTAAGCAGTAATGGGGATACAAGTAAAAACTGACCGGGAAATAGCCCTTATGCGGCAGGCCGGGAAAATAGTAGCTATCGTATTAGGGGTACTGGTTAAAGCAGTAAGACCGGGTTTAACAACCAGAGAGCTAGACTCTATTGCGGAAAAGGAAATCAAGCGGCTGGGGGGCATCCCCTCCTTTAAAGGATATAGAGGTTATCCGGCTAACCTGTGTGTTTCCATCAATGATGAGGTAGTGCACGGGATTCCCGGAGACAGGGTCCTTAATGAAGGCGATATCGTATCGATGGATGTTGGAGCGATTTACCGGGGATATCAGGGTGACGCCGCCAGGACTGTGGGAGTAGGGGCGATTAGTCTTCAGGCTGAAGCTTTGATCCAGGCCACCGAAAGCGCTCTCCAGGCCGGTATTATGATGGCCCGGGACAAGAACAGGCTGGGCGATATCTCAGCGATGATCCAGAAACACGCAGAGAAGAAGGGTTTCGCGGTAGTCCGGGAATATACCGGCCACGGCATCGGCCGGCAAATGCATGAGGAGCCCTTGATACCGAATTTCGGTTATCCGGGGACCGGACCGTTGCTGAGGAAGGGTATGACCCTGGCTATTGAGCCGATGCTTAATGTCGGCGACTGGCGTACCAGGGTAGATTCAAACCAGTGGACGGTGTTAACGATTGATGGGCGGTTGTCGGCCCATTTCGAAGATACTATACTTATTACGGACGGCAATCCGGAAGTTCTTACCGCTGTATAAAGAGATCGGTAAAATATTTATAATTATGGGAGAATATGCCTAAGAAAGAGGCCATAGAGGTAGAGGGTACCGTAATAGAGGCTTTACCCAACGCGATGTTCTGGGTAGAACTGGCTAACGGGCACCGTGTACTGGCTCATATTTCCGGCCGCATGAGGATGCATTATATCCGGATACTCCCCGGGGACAGGGTACTGATCGAGTTGTCGCCTTACGATTTGTCCAGGGGAAGAATAACTTACCGGCTGGATTAAACAGAATGCTGGATATATGAGGGCAATTTATAGTACAATATAATGTTGCGTCTAAAAAGCATTCATAAAGAGATGACATAATACAAGCCGGAAAATATCGCTAAAGTTGAGAAAGATAGAATATGAAAGTTAGATCTTCAATAAAGACACGTTGCGAAAAATGCAGAGTTATCAGACGGCACGGGATTGTCAGGATTATTTGTACCAATCCCAAGCATAAACAGAAACAGGGATAGTTTTCAGGGACAAGGAGGAAGTTACATGCCACGTATCTCAGGGGTGGACATCCCCCGTAATAAGCAAATATGGGTCTCCTTACAGTATTTGTTTGGAGTCGGCCCTACCAATAGCAAACAGATACTTGATAAGGCCAAGATTAAACATGATATCAAGGCTGACGATCTGACCGAGGAAGAGGTCAACAAGATTCGTGAGATTATTGATCGTGAATTCCCGGTTGAAGGCGATCTCAGGAAAGAGACAAACCTTAATATTCGCCGCCTGATTGAGATTGGCAGTTACCGCGGTGCGCGGCACCGCCGGAGTTTGCCGGTCAGAGGCCAGCGGACCCGGACTAACGCCCGGACCCGGAGAGGGACCAGAAAGACAGTCGCCGGACGCGGTCAGAAGCGTGGAGCTACCAAGAAATAGTCAGGTTTTTTCTGGCTCAACCGGTCTTTTCCGGATTATGAAAAGAATAAAAATTAATATTCAGTAAATAGATAGTTGTTCGGATTCAGGAGGAGATAATGCCGAAACAGGCTAAAACGAGAAGGAGAGAGAAGAAGTCGATTGCCAGCGGCAAGGCTTTTATTCAGTCTACCTTTAACAACACCATTGTGACACTGACTGACCCTCAGGGGAACGTGCTGTCCTGGGGAAGCGCCGGGTCATCCGGTTTCAAAGGCTCGCGTAAAGGTACCCCGTATGCAGCGCAGCTGGCCGCCCATGAAGCGGCTCGCAAAGCTATGGAACAGGGTTTACGACAAATCGAGGTGGTCGTTAAAGGCCCGGGAAGCGGTCGGGAAGCTGCTATTCGCTCATTACAGAGTTCCGGTCTATATATAACCACTATCCGGGATGTCACTCCGGTACCTCATAATGGCTGTCGTCCTCCGAAGAGACGAAGAGTATAGGGAGCAGAAATGGCAAGATTTATAGGACCAGTTTGTAGAAAATGCCGCCGCAGCGGCGATAAGCTAATGCTAAAAGGCGATCGGTGCTTTGGTCAGAAATGCGCCATTGAACGAAGGGCAAAACCGCCGGGGCAGCATATGGCCCAGCGCAGAAGGGCTTCGGATAGAGCGATTCAGCTTCGTGAAAAGCAAAAGGCCAAATACGAATATGGGCTTTTCGAGAGGCAGTTTAAACGCTTCTTCTCCAATGCTGAAAAGAAGGCCGGTGTTACCGGTGAGAACCTGGTAGTCCTGCTGGAAAGAAGACTGGATAATGTAATATATAAATTAGGATTCGCGGATTCCCGCACTCAAGCAAGGCAAATAATATTACATGGACATATCCTGGTCAACGACCATAAGGTCAATGTTCCGTCTTACATGGTTAATGAAGGTGACACCATAAAATGGAGAGAAGGCAGCAAAAAAACAGAGTATTATAAGATACTGGTCGAAGGGATTAAAGCCAAGACCGTGCCTTCCTGGTTAAGCCTGGATAGAGAAAATCTTGTAGGTCAGGTTATCACATTGCCTTCGACCAGTGTTAGCGAAGTCAAGTTTGAGCCTACGAGCGTTGTTGAGTGGTATTCCAGGTAGGGATGCTGCTTAAGTTAAATTGGAGGTAGAATATTGTCTCCACTATCAATACCTCGAATCGAGTGTGTAGAGAGCAAAGACAGCTATAGCAGATTTTCAGTAGAGCCCCTGGAAAAAGGTGTAGGAATTACTTTGGGCAATGCCTTAAGGAGAATGCTGCTCGGCTATTTGCCGGGTGCCGCTGTTACTTCAGTCAAGATTGAAGGTATACAGCATGAGTTCTCCACTATACCCTATGCCAAAGAGGATACCATTGAGTTCCTGCTGAATGTCAAGACCATTTGTTTGAAGGCCAATTCAGACCGGCCGGGTAAATTGATACTGGATGTCAATCGTGAAGGCAAGGTATATGCTTCGGATATACAGCCTTCCGATGAATTTGATATTGTGAATCCGGACCTGTACCTTATAACACTGGACTCACCCGAAGCCAGGCTGTATGTAGAGTTCAATATCGAACTGGGCGAAGGTTACCGCCAGGCCGATTCGAACGCTAACCTTCCCATAGGAGTAATCCCGGTGGATGCTATCTTCACTCCGATCCGCAAGGTAAACTTTACTACCGAGCCGGTGCATATCGGCCGGGAGACCAGCCGTGAGCGCATGTATCTGGAAGTCTGGACAGACGGTACGATCACTCCCACGGAGGCCGTCAGTCATAGCGCGGCGTTGCTTTTGCAGCAGCTTACTCCTTTTGTAAATCTGGCCCAGACGGCGCAGATGCAGGTCGAAAAGAAGACTGTTGCGATGCCTATTCCAGATGAAAAATTGAATATACCGGTGGAGGACCTGGACCTGTCCGTCAGGACGATGAACAGTTTACGCCGGGGCGGCATCACGACCGTTGGAGACCTGGTTTCCAGAGGAGAAAAAGAGTTGCTCACGCTGAGAAATTTCGGCCAGAAGTCTCGCCAGGAAGTTGAGGAACGCCTCAAGTCACTGGGTTTATCTCTGAATATCAGCGGGAAAGATAAAGATGAAACCGCTTTCGGAGAGGACAACGAGGATAGCGAGAACGAGGAAGAGGAATAACATCCGGCTTACCGATAATATAAGCGAATTGAC
>JAQULX010000079.1 GCA_028718465.1 Dehalococcoidales bacterium
AGGGGCCGGAGTGCCGAACATGACATCCTGAAGATCGGTGGCCAGCATGCTGCCGCCCCAGCCGTCAGCCAGGGCTGTCCGGGTACCCTGGGCCATCAGCGAGTGATAGTCCTGGTCTACCCCCATATGAGTCCGGTGCATTATCTCAACCACCTCGCGGTCTATCCCGCGGGGGACCACCCCCTGCTGCCGCCAGATTGCCTGGCGTTTCAGGGGAGCGCGCTTGATGCAGACCAGTTCGCCTTCCTGTCGTCCGAAGTCCTTTTCGGCGATTTCACCGATATCGCGGGCGATCTCTTCATTGGACCGGTCGCCGATCTTGACCCCGAATTCCAGCGCCAGTTGAAGCAGTTTCTGTTCGTCCTTGATCTTATAGCCCGGCGCTTTACCGGCGGCTACGGCCTTGAAAAGCTCCACCACCCGGCGGCCGTGGTCGCCGTGAGCGGATGACCCGGCAGCTATCATTCGGGCAAAATTGCGGGCCGCAATAGTCTCCGCCGTAGCTCCGCAGATACCCTTTCTTTTCTTCCTCTCTTCAGGGGTCTCTTCTTTGCCTTTCGGCAGTGGGACACGACAGGGACCCATGGCGCAATTTTTACAACAGCTTCCTTCGGCCCCGATCGGGCAGGCTTTCATGGTGTCCACCCTGTCAAAAGCCACGCTGCAGCCGTCCTGGTGGGCCTTTTCGATCATCTCAAGAGTGGCTTGATCAATACTCTTTGCACCGCTATCTGTCATTTTAATTCACCTTCCTGAAGTTAATTGATTAATTGGCCGGAACGAGCAGTTCGCCTATCATATCGTTGACCAGTTTGATGGCCTCCGGGTGGCGCATGACTAAAACATCGGCGCCCGCCAGGAGCAAGCACATGGAGGACATGGCTTCCAGCAGAATTCCCCGTTTCCGGGCATCTCCCATCTTGGGATCGTCCTGTTCGGAAATTTTGACCTCTTTGGTTTTCCAGGTCTCTTTGCTGATGTTGCAGATCAGCGGAAACTGAAGTTTATCATCGCTTTGAGTCAGGGCGGCTGCCCGGATTCTCTCCATCACGGAGTAGCAGTATTCGATCCCATACCCGATACTGCTGACAGTGGGGTCCATCAGGAGCAAGCTGTCCGGCACCCCCAGATTGCCCAGTAGAATGTTAAGCTGCTTGGCCAGGTTGATATCAATCGGGGAAGATGCCGTCACGGTATGATGGTAGCCGATGGCGGCGGCGCCGATTTTCTTGTGGTCTTTTTCTTCCACCGGGGCCAGAATCAGGTTTTTGCCCTGGCAGGCTTCAGCGACAGCCCTTAAGACTTCGGTATCTTTATCGATGTTGGCAGTCCCCCAGACAATCAAGGGGACCGCTACGGCATCGGCCACTTTCCGGACGACGCCGGCGGCTTCTTCTGCGCTGCGGTTCAGCCCGTTGGGATCAGTGCTGACCAGTTGCAGGCAGACCATTTCAGCACCGTAATCATCGACGCATTTTTTCGCCCAGGCGACCGGATCATCGGTGACTCCGGCGAACGGCTCAAGAGCCGCCTCCGGCCATTCATCGGGAGGCGAGTCCCAGACTTCCATGGCTATCCGGGGTTTATGGGGCATCTGCCCTTCGAAAAGATAGAACGGATAGCTGTTCTCACCCCCGATAGTTGCCGTCTGGTTCCCGGCGCCCAGTGTGATCTCTTTGATTTGACCGTTATAAACGGTTTTGGGAATTTCAATCGCCATTGCTACTATCCTTTATATTTATATTTCTCTATTAAAATAATTGTCAGGCAGGGTTTTTTCTTTTTTCACTGCCGAACCCGTCCTGGCTATAGAAGTATCTCAGGCCGGTCTGTACAAATTTTATTTTTTCTTCTCGAGTGGCCAATTTTTGGCCCCATCTGCCTATCTCTACCCCGGCAGGTTTATCGCTTTCATAAGCCGGGCCCGGCATTTCCGCCTCAACTTTTCCGGGGTCTTTCTTCTCTTCTAACATGCTTGTAAACCTCCTTGAATATCAGGCTATTCCACTGGCCAGTTTGGCAGCTTTGACCGTGTTCAGCATCAACATGGTGATCGTCATCGGTCCGACTCCGCCGGGGACCGGGGTAATAGCGCCGGCTTTTTCTTTGACATTTTCAAAGTCAACATCTCCCACCAGTATGCGTTTCCCATCGGCAGTCTTGCCGATCTCATTAACCCCCACGTCGATTATCACCGCTCCTTCTTTGATCATGTCCGCAGTGACCGCTTTGGGCTTTCCTGCGGCGGCGATAATAATATCTGCCCGTCTGGTATGGAAAGCTACGTCTTTAGTGGCAGTATGGCATATGGTAACTGTGGAGTTTGCCCCCTTCTGCTTTTGCAGGAGGATATTGGCGATAGGCTTCCCCACGATATTGCTGCGGCCCAGGACTACGACCTCCGCTCCATCGGTGGGAATACCGGAGCGCATCAATAATTGCTGGATGCCGTGAGGAGTGCAGGGAATGAAGTCCGGCTCGCCGATCATCAGTTTCCCCAGACTGACCGGGTGAAACCCATCAACGTCCTTTTTCGGGCTGATGGCATAAAGCACATTATTTTCATTGATGTGTTTGGGGAGGGGGACCTGGACCAGGACGCCGTGAATCCTGGGATTGTCGTTCAGCTTGTTTACCAGGTCAAGGAGTTCAGCCTCGGTAGTGGTTCCGGGAATGTCATGTCTTTCGGAATAGATACCCAATTCATGGCAGGCCTTCTCTTTAGCCCCGACATAGACCCTGGAGGCCGGATCATCGCCAACCAGTATCGTAGCCAGCCCGGGGACCAGATTATATTTTTCTTTAAGCCCGGCGATATCCTGTTTCAGTTCCTCCCGGATCTGTCTGGATATTTCCGTGCCGCTTATGATTTTGGCTGTCATCTGTGACTCCTCTGTTTTATTGTCCCTGGCTCTTTATTTCCCGTTTGATTATGGCGTTCATAAACCGGCTGACTGCCTCCGCCGCGGGGTCATCATCCGGAAGGTCGAGAATGGGTTTTGAGTTCAAATCGAAATTAAAGACATCATCGCTCCGGGGAATAACGGCATCCGGCTTTAATCCCAGCTTTTCCATCTCCATCACGATGAGAGGATCGATCTGGCCGGGTACCATATTGATTATGATGGACTCATGCTTCACTCTCAGTTTCAGTTCCTCCACCAGTTCTTTGATCCTGGCGATAGTCCGCACTCCCTTTACCGAATGGTTGGAAACTATCAACAGTTCATCGATGTCCTGAGTAGTGCCCCGGCTCAGATGCTCCATCCCGGCTTCGTTGTCCATTACAATAAAAGCATAATTTTCTGTTAGGCGGTCGATGAATTTCCTCAATATCAGGTTAGGGTAGCAATAGCAGTCCTGACCTTCGCCTCTGCCCATGGTGACCAGGTCGAGATTGCGGCTTTCCACTAAAAGGCTGTTCAACTGGAACTCCAGGTAAGCCTCTTTTGTCAGTCCGGAAGGGATATCAATCTTGCTCTTCTGGAACCGGTCCAGCATCAAGCCTACCGTTTCCTTTACATCGAGGCCCAGGCTTTCTCCCAAATTCTGGTTGGGATCGGCGTCAACAGCCAGGACCGGTTTATTTTCCTGTTTGACCAGATGCCGAATAATCAGGCTGGCGACCGTGGTCTTGCCGCTTCCGCCTTTTCCGGCAATTGCAATCGTAAAACCCATTCTATTATCTCTACTTCCCGCTGTCTTTTATCCTGCCTGAAACGGAGGGGAACAGTTTTTCATCAGTATGAGGCAGGAACAAAGCTGCGATATAATTGTCGGTAAAATCATTATTGTCGCTCAATTCGACATTGGTCATCATCCTGGATACCTTTATCGAGTCACGAAGGATATCGGAAGAATAAGCGGCCAATCTGGCCCCGGACAGCGATCCGTTCCCGATAAAGTGGAACCGGTCCCGGGGAATATCCGGCAGAAGCCCGATGGTAACGGCTTTTTCGATATCGAGACTGCTGCCGAAGTTACCAGCCAGAATCACCTGCGTAAAATCCGAATTGCTTACGTACACCTTCCGGGCCAGGGTCTGGCAGCCGGCGTACATGGCGGCTTTGGCCCTGATAAGATTGTCAATATCCACTTCGGTTATCACGATGTCTTTTCCGGTCTGAGTTTCCTCCGCCCATGAAAGAACATATTCATATCCGTCCGTACCCTGGCGGATGCGTTTGGGATCGAAGTGAGTATTGAACTTGCCGTTAGGACTGATCACTCCCAGTACCAGCATCTCTGCGATAGCGCTGATCAGGCCTGAGCCGCAGATACCTCTGGGCCGGGCATTCTGTATTGTTTTAACAGCGGGTTCCAGGGTAAGCGGATCGATCGAAAAGTCCTGAATGGCGCCACTCATCGCAACCATCCCGTGTTTGATACCTCCTCCCTCGAAGGCCGGCCCCGCCGAGCAGGAGGTGGAGACCATCCAATCCGAGTTTCCGATGACAATCTCTCCGTTGGTCCCGATATCCATATAGAATATGAGCTTGTCATTCTGGTGTATCCCGGCAGCGATGACGCCGGACACGATATCTCCGCCGACGTAGCTGGAAACAGCCGGGAAACAATAAACGTAAACATGCTCCGCGACCTCGATACCCAGGGTTTGGGCCTTTACCATGGGAAACACATTTGCCACCGGGGTATAGGGGGCCAGGCGGATATACCTGGGATCCAGCCCCAGCAACAGATGTTCCATGGTGGTGTTTCCGGCCACGGTGATGTAACTGATACTATTCCGTTCGATCCGGCTTTGCTCCAGGAGGCTGTCAATGGCCTCATTGATAGATGCCGCTACCATCTCCTGGAGTCTCGGCAGCCCGTCAGGCTTCTGGCAATGGGCGATGCGGGTAATCACGTCCGAGCCGTAGCTGATCTGCTGGTTGAAGATGATGGTATCTGCCAGAATATTCCCGCGGTTCAGGTCCAGCAGTTGAGCACAGACGGTGGTAGTCCCTACATCGATGGCCAGGGCATACAGGTTCCCCCGTGTATCGCCGGGCTCCACATTAATAATCCGGCATGAATTAATTTCTTTATCATCCGTTATCTCGGGGTCCAGCAGTGCAGTCGCCGTGACTTTCCAGTCGTTTTCTCTTAAGGCAGCAGGAATTTTCCGGACCGCCGCGAAGTCCACCGGCCAGTTTTCCAGATGAGAATTCTTCTGGAGTCCGTACCTGAGCCTGAACAAATCACTGGCGTTGTCATCCATGGTGGCTGGAGGCAGTTCCAGGTAATGTTTGGTCACCGGCGGATTGAACTTCCATCCGGAGACGGATATCCCGGCTGATTTTTCCCGTTCCCGGGCCTGGATAGCATTATCCAGCCTGGACTCAACCGGAATGGTGACAACCAGGTCGCTGAGAACAGTGCTCTGGCAGGCCAGACGAATGCCCTGGCGGTACTCCTCCCCGGATATTTTATCGGTGGAGGGACTTTCCACTTTTCCTTTTTCAATTTTTACTTTACAGGTACCGCAGACCCCTTTGCCTCCGCAGGAAGCATTGATATGCACCCCGGCCTGTATGGCTGCTGAAAGAAGATTATCGCCTTCCGTGACTTCTATTTCCACGTTTTCCGGGGCGAAGAGGACATTATACCGGGGCCTGCCGCTGTTTCCGCTCATAAAACAGTTATGCTCCTAGTCAACATCATGCAGACCGGTCACTTTACCGGTACTGGTATCAATATCGATTTTTCTGAATGCTGGATCCGAGGCTGTACCGGGCATCAGGGTGATAGTCCCGGCCATTGGGCAAAGGAATTTGGCCCCGGAATAGATCAGGATATCGCGAATCGGCAAGGTCCATCCCTCAGGGACCCCTTTCAGAGTTGGATCATGGGTTAAGGAAAGATGGGTCTTGACCATCATAGTTGCGTAATCGTCATATTTTGGGTCAGACTCGAAAGCTTTAGCCTTGGCTTCAGCTTCCGGGCTCCAGCTTACGCCGTCAGCGCCGTAGACCACTTTAGCGATTTTATCCACCCGTTCCCGCAGTTTCATATCGTTTGGATACAGGAACTTGAAATCATTATTCTCCTCGCAGGCTTCCAATACCGCATCGGTCAATTCCAGCGCCCCTTCACCACCTCTGGCCCAGTGATTGGATTCAGCCGCCCGCGCTCCGGCAGATTCCGCGGCTTTCTTGATCGCCAGAATTTCGGCATCGGTATCATTGGTAAAGCGGTTGATGCAGACCACCGGATTAATCCCGGCGGTCCGGATGGTGCGGATATGGTGCAGCATATTTTCCATCCCTTTCTCAAGCAGGTTCAGGTCCTCCCTGGTGTAGGCATCCGGCAGCGGCACTCCCGGCGTCACTCGCGGTCCGCCTCCATGCATTTTCAGGGCGCGGACACTGGTGGTCAGGACGGAAACATTGGGTTTGAGGCCGCTGTAGCGGCATTTCACGTTCCAGAACTTTTCAAAACCGATATCGGCGGCAAACCCGCTCTCCGTAACATGATAATCGAACATCTTCAGACCGATGCGGTCAGCGATAATTGAAGACTGCCCGACGGCGATATTGGCGAAAGGCCCGGCATGGACCATGCAGGGTTGATATTCAGCGGTCGAGCACAGGGTTGGATTGATGGTATTCCGCATGAAGGCGGCCATAGCGCCGTCCACTTCCAGATCGGCGAGAGTGACCGGCTTACCTCTTTTGTCATAAGCAATAGTAATGTTGGCGATCCTCTTCCGCAGGTCAGCCAGATCCCGCGCGATGGCCAGGATCGCCATCAACTCGGAACTGACGGCGATGGCAAAATGGGACTCCATCATATAGCCGTCCATGCGTCCCCCGAGCCCGATAACGATATTTCGCAGGCCCTGGGCGCAGAAATCGATCACCCAGTTCATCTCTACCCTGGTCGGGTCAATGTCCAGCCGGCGCATATGGCTGAGCCTCTGAAGTTGTTCATCACTATAGTTGCGCTCATGTTGCATCCTGGCGTTGAGTGCCACCATCGCCAGGTTATGAGCATTCATGATATCATTTATATCCCCGGTGAGTCCCATGGAGAACTCGGTCATGGGAATAAGCAGTGCGTTGCCTCCGCCGGCGGCGCTGCCCTTGATATTCATCGTAGGGCCGCCGGAAGGTTGGCGCAAACATCCGCCCACGCGCTTACCCCGCTTTCCCAGCCCCTCCATCAGCCCCAGTGAAGTCGTGCTTTTGCCCTCACCCAGCGGTGTGGGAGTGATAGCGGTTACTTCGATATATTTACCGTCAGGCCTGTTCTTCATCCGCTCCATTATCTTCAGGAAATCGAGCTTACAGATTCTGCCGTAGGGAATGACTTCGTTCTTTTGAAGTTGCAGTTTCTCCCTCCATTCGTCAGGAGTAGGCATATTGGCTTCCGCCAGTTCCGCAATTTGCCATTCTTTCAGTTTGGTTGCATCATACGCCATGTCTGTTTCTCTAATCCTTTTCCCTAATATTAACATTATTGCCCTGATTTAATAAATTTTCCAGGATCGAATCGACTTCCTGTTTAACCGGCCGGCTGGCCTCCAAAGCCAGAGTTCCGGATATTTCCGCGTTAATTATCTCAACATCGTAAGGAATAAAGCCAAGAAACTCGAATCCTTCTAAATTTGCCTGCAAAAAGTCCCTGTCTGCCGGACCGCGGACTTTGTTAGCCACGATGGCGATATTGGTCAGTCCGATATCCTGGGCCAGATTTTTGATTCGAAAGGCGGTCTCGATGCTTTTTCTTCCTGGCTCTACCACGATAATAAGCTTATCAACCGCTTTGGCAGTAGCTCTCCCCAGGTGTTCAATTCCGGCTGCCATATCAAGAATTACTACCTCATTTCGGGCTACCAGCAGATGGGCAATGAGAGCTTGCAGTAAAGTATTTTCTGAGCAGTAGCAGCCGGACCCACCTCGCTTTACCTTACCCATAACCATCAAGCGGATTCCATCCAGGTTATGAGCATATTTTTCGGGGATATCGTCTACCCGGGGGTTTAGTTTAAACAACGAGCCCGGCTGACCCGGCTTGACCCCTGTCCGGCTTTCGATCAGGTCCTTCATTTCCGATATAGGGATGATATCTTCGGGATGGGGAAAGCCCAGGGCGGAGGCCAGATTCGTATCGGGATCAGCATCTATGGCGAGTACGGAAAAGCCACGTTGAGAAAATCCCCTGCTCAATTGCGCGCTGAGCAGGGTTTTGCCGACTCCGCCTTTACCGCTAATAGCCAGTTTCATATATTAATTGCCTCTGTAAGAATCAGATCAGGTTAACAGCCCGGATTGCAAACTATTGATAATGTATACTGGTCAAAATATCATTAAATATTAGTAACTATTTAGGTCTAAAATAGACTCAAAATTCTTGTATTAGACCAATGGAGGTAAAGTAGCCTAAAGCTAGATTAGAGCCATTACCTTAAATCGAATTATTAAATTCGAAGCTAAAATGGTACCTAAATAGTTACAAATATTATTACTATCTGGCAGATAAGCCAAGTATAAAAGTATTATACACTACTGTAAAAATATTGTAAATTGGTATTCTGATAACATTATATTTCATTACGCTTGAATTGCGTTGATATTTTTTACAGTCGGTTCCGTACCGGGATGAAGTCCGGGTTTTGAATACAAATATATTTTAACAATACCCTGGCGCCAGGGTTAGTGGAAGCCCTGGAACAGTATTGCGGAGCCTCTCCGGAACGCCGGTGAATAATTCTCTTTATCTGCCTAATATATTTACATAAAAGCAGATGATCTTTTAAGTAATCGAATTTGATCTTTATAAATCCCCAAAAATCATTTATACTATTTTGCAACTATAATGAGTAATAACAGAAGAGTAGTAGTTACAGGAATAGGTCTGGTCACTCCACTAGGCATCGGTGTAGAAAATAATTGGACGGCTTTGTGCCGCGGTGAGTCCGGAATGGGTCCGGTTACCCGATTCGATACCTCTGACTGCCGGACCAAAATTGCCGGAGAGGTAAGAGAATTTGATCCCACTGAATTTATGGAAAAAAAGACCGCCCGGAGGTCCAGCCGGTTTATCCATTTTTCAGCGGCTGCTTCCCGCCTGGCATTAGAGGACTCCCGGTTCAGCATCACCCCCGAGAATGCTGATAGGTTCGGAGTCTCGGTCGCCACCGCCTTAGGCGGTGTGGACAGTTATGAAAAAAACCATAAGCTGGTGCTTGAAGGAAACAGGGACCGGGTATCACCGTTTTTTATCCCCAGTTTTATATGCAACCTGGCGGCAGGAGAAGTGGCTATTCAGTTCGGGGCCCGAGGACCGTTAATGTGTTCTGTGACCGCCTGCGCTGCCAGTACGCATTCAATCGGGGAAGCTTTCAGGGCGATCAAATATGATGACGCCGACGCTATGCTGGCAGGAGGAGCGGAGGCGGGTCTGGGACCGGTCCTTTTCGCCGGTCTGGACGCTCTACACGTGATGTCCACTCGCAATGATTCCCCGACGAAAGCTTCGCGGCCTTTCGAGAAGGACCGTGACGGCTTCGTTATCAGTGAAGGCAGCGGGATGTTGGTCCTGGAAGATTTGTATTCAGCTTTGGAACGGGGAGCCAGGGTCTATGCAGAGATACTGGGATACGGGAACAACTGTGACGCCTATCATATCA
>JAQULX010000080.1 GCA_028718465.1 Dehalococcoidales bacterium
CTGTCACTAATTTGCGGTAGAATGTTTAAAGGTCCTGTCTAAAAATCAGTGACGGGAAATCTCCGGCTCTGTTGCCGGTTGTTCCAGGAGCGAAAGCCTGAACTCTTTCTTTACATTTAACAGGACTGTATACTGATGTCATAGTTCCATATTATTGAAAGGAGGGTTTAAATACAATGGGAACGAGTCTAAAAGGCAAAGCGGCGGTGGTGACCGGGGGCGGCAGCGCCGGCACCGGAGGCGCCATCTCTTCACTTTTAGCTGCTGAAGGGGCCAGCGTCGTTGTAGCCGATATCGCTCGCGATTCCGACGGCAAAAGCATGGCTGATAAAAAGGTCGAGTCCATCAAGAAGTCCGGAGGAGTTGCTGTAGCCTGTAACGAAGATATTACCACTATGGCAGGAGGAGAAAAGATCATCAATACTGCCATCAGCAACTTCGGCAAGATCGATATCCTGATTACTGTGGCAGGAAATTTCTGGCTGGTCCCGACTTCTGAAATGACCGAGCAGCAGTGGGATTCCATTATCGCGGTCCACATGAAAGGGAACTTTAGCTGCATCCGGGCGGCGCTTCCGCATATGATAAAGCAAAAATTCGGCCGGATCATCACTTTCTCCTCTCGCGGCGCATTCGTTGGACCAGCCGCAGCCAATCTGGTTTATACCAATGTCGCCTACAATGCCGTTAAGGCCGGAATCCTGGGTTTAACGGCGGCGCTGGCTTCAGAACAAAAAGCAAACGGTATTACAGTCAATTCCATCCTGCCCAGCGCGGTTACTCCGCTCTTCCCGGCAGATAAAAAGCCTCTCGCAGACAATTTGCCGGTACCGGAGAAGACCGGGCCCGAATATGTGGCGCCAGTAATAGCCTATTTATGTACTGATGAAGCCCAGAAAATCACCGGGCAATTCATCTATACCGCCGGAGGAGATATCTGTATCTACGGCAGGCCTTTAGTAATGCCCGGCCCTCATATCTTTATTCACAAGGACGATATGTGGACCATTGAAGAGCTGAAAAAAACTATTCCTGAGATGATGGGCTTAGGCTGATATCAGCCGTGAGGCACGGAGCAAAGGGGAGGAGGAACTGAGAATACTTTTTAAAACAACGGCATCGGATCCGGTTTCTCAGCCTCCCTTTTGTCCCTGCACCCTTAAACAAGGTGACTTCACCAGATGTACGGGAGTTATAGAGCCGGTATTCGGTAGTTCGTATATTCGTACAATAGATGGCTGGTAATTTTTAATATGCGGAATCATCTCGACATCAAAGTCATGATCAGGCATCCGGTCCGGAATCGTGAATCGTCCTATCGTAACCCGGGTATTCTTCTTGCGGCCGTCCGGACCCGTAATCTCTTTGGTCATCCACGGCATCATGGCACTGATATTATCAAGATAATCGAATAATCAGTCTCGGACCCTGCCGGCCTGGTTAGGGCAAGCATATCGGTGCTTTTCGAAAATAAGGAGAGTCAAAATGATATCAAAAGGACTATCAGGTAAAGTCCAAACAGTATTGGGATTAGTGGATGGGGGTTCCCTGGGAATAACCCTGGTGCATGAACATCTTTTGAATGATCACTCAGCTTACTTTAAAATTCCGGAATTGGAAATCGAGAAGAAACAGGCACTCCAACCAATCCAGCTTGAGAATCTCTATTTAATCAGATTAAATCCCTTTTGTAACAAAAATAATCTCAAACATAATGATATCCCATTATCCGTTCATGAAGCCCTGATTTTTAAATCTTTTGGAGGCCGGACTATCGTTGAATGCACTACAGGTAGATTCATTGGCCGTGATCCTCAAGGATTAGCCGATATCGCCCGGCAGACTGGCTTGAATATCATTATGGGGACCGGGTATTATATGGCCGAAACTCATCCTCCGGAATTAGCCGGTATGACGGACCAGCAAATTACAGACGGCCTCATACGAGATATCACCATCGGGGTGGATAATACCGGAATCAAAGCTGGATTTTTGGGGGAGATAGGCTGCAACACTCCACTGGCGGAAGCGGAACGCAGGGTGTTGCGCTGTTGCGCTGCGGCCCAGCGAGAAACCGGGGTCGCCATTTCTATTCATCCGGGCGCCAGCGACAAGGTGGGACTGGAAATTGTCCGGGTTCTCAAAGAGTCTGGAGCTGATCTCAGTCACGTTATTATCGGACATATGGACCTGTTCAATTATAGTAATACTACCTGCCGCAAAATCATGGATGAAGGATGCAATATTGCCTTTGATAACCTCGGCCATGAAGGATTTTATCAGATTCCTCTGGTACCCCGTAATTTCGAAATGGCGGATATTAACACGGTCAGTAATATCGTTAAACTGGTCAAAAATGGCTATTTCAAGCAGATCTTGATATCTCATGACATCGGGACGAATGAAAGATTAACCAGCTACGGCGGAACGGGTTATGCTCATATACAGCGCGACGTTGTGCCGATAATGCGGGCCCGGGGCCTCGCAGAAGATCAGATACACACTTTGCTGGTGGATAATCCCCGAAGAATTCTGACACATTCTTAATATATAGCGCAAGAAGTGGTTGCTAAAAACAGGATGCCATACTGGAGGCCGATTCTGGCAAGTGAAGCATCTCGCCATATCTTGTCACGAATCTGAATGGACTCGCCATTTTGGCTAATTATAGTTTTCAAATGTAAAAACAGGATTATTAGGGAGGGCTCCATGAATGAGACACGCGCTCTGGCTGAAGCGCTTGCAGCCATGAAATATTCGGATTTAAATGCAGAAGTCATCAAAAAGGCCAAGGAATTAATCCTGGATAATCTGGGCTGCCAGATGGCCTTTGCCGTTTTACCCTGGAGCAGGATCATCTACCGGTATGTTCAAGAGAAGCACGGAGGAAAGGAGGCCAGCACCGTCACCTACTACGGACTGAAGACCATCGTGGAAGATGCCGCCTTTGCCAACGCCACCTTCGGACACGGCTTTGAGCTGGATGACGATGAATCTCATACCACATCCCATCCCGGGGTAGTCATCATCCCCGCAGCTCTGGCTATGGGAGAAGCACAAGGCATTAGCGGCAAAGAATTCCTCTTAGCGGTGATAGCCGGATATGATGCGATGCTGAGAGTGGGTATAGCATCGCGCACCATGGTAAACCGATCATTCCATACTACGGCCGTTCTGGGACCTTTCGGGGCAGCAGCGGCATCCGGTAAAATACTGAGAATGAATCAAGTTTTGATGTTAAATGCATTAAGCATTGCCGCCAGTGAGGCAGGCGGAATCTCTGAGTATGCCGTATCCGGGGGTTCGGTGAAGCGCCTGCATGCCGGATTTGCCTCTCAATCGGGAGTGAAAGCCGCAATACTGGCCGGGCTGGGAATAACCGGCCCGGCGGCTCCAATCGAGGGGAAAAAGGGCATCTGCCAGGCGTTTGCCAATGAATACTATCCTGAAGAGATTACCCGGGATTTAGGTAAAGAGTACCGGATATTATGGACCGGTCATAAACCCTACCCCTGCTGTCAGGCTCAGCACAGCACTATCGATGCTGTATCCGGGATAATGGCGGAACACCCGTTTCAGCCGGAGGAGGTTGCGGAGATCATAGTCGAACAGATGCCGCGGGACGTCAGGGCTGTGGGAATTATCAAGAAGCCGGAAGACATTACTTCGGCTCAATTCAGCGGTAGTTTTGGAATCGCACTCAGGATTATAAAAGGGAGCAATAGCTTTAGAGAATATAACCTGAAAAATATCCAGGACCCGGAGTTGCTGGAGTTTGCCCAAAAAGTAACCTATGTAAATGATATTGAAATGGAGAAACTGCCTCCGGGATCGGCTCCGACAAATCTTACCCTGAAGCTTAAAAACGGTCAGGTTTACGCTAAACGAATTGATTATGCCAGAGGAATGCCCAGGAATCCACTGACACCACAGGAAATCGAGGCTAAGTTCCTTGATTTAGCCACGACCGTCATTCCCGAAAAGCAAGCACGTGAAATTATCAAGGCAATTAACAACCTTGAAGATATGGACAACATTCAAAGCCTTATTAAACTGATGGCAGTAAGTAGCGATAAGTCCGGAAGATAGTTCTCCGGAGAATCCTGGCCGGTTTTTAAAACTATCAAAGGAGAATAATCGCTCTGCCGACTGATACTATCCCGGCTGCTCTGATACTATTGCCCGCTGCCTCGATGCTTAATATGGCGGCAGGCGCCCGCTATGCGGTTAATCTCGATTGAAGTACCGCCCATATTGTGTTTAAATATTAGCCAGTAATGCTGTTTGAGAAGGGGGACGGGGATGTCTGACACAAAGTATGGGAAGTACTTCCTGAGAGAGCCCTGGGGAAAACCTGTCCGGGCTAATATCGATCCCAACGCTCCGGTATACATCGGAATCGGGCAGGGAGTTCCCGTGGCAGGGTGGGATGAGCCGATTTCACAGGTCCTGCGCCCTATTTACAGACCTTACACAATGATACCCAACCCGCACAAACACAACTGTGCCGAAATACTCTACTTTATTGGCGGCAATCCGATGAACTTTAAAGATTTTGAGGCCGAAGCCAGGCTGGTTATGGGTGAAGGGGAAGACGCTGAAACATATATCATCAATACTACCACCTGGGTATACATCCCCAGGGACCTGCCGCACTGCCCTCTGGAATTTACCAGGGTAGACCGGCCGATTATGTTCGGCCATGTCATGTTTGCTCCCACTTTTGAATCAACCTTTTCGCCGGGCAAAGGCTTATCATCTTAGTAAGAGGGAAAATGGACTTTTCGGATAACTATATCAATATGAGCGACAAGGCCAAAGAACTCCAGGTTGCACACTCTGTTTATGAGGCTGGAGATTATTATTTCGAAGGACGCGATGCCGTTACCAGTGAGCCCAGATTCTCCATCACTCCTGATAGCGATCACGGGAAAGACCGGACGCTTGCCAATATGAAAACCTGGCTTCCGAGGCAGGACCAGCTTCTCCAGATGGTTGGAGACTATATCGAACAGTGTAATTTAATGCATCGGAATTTAATGCGAGAGCTTCTTTTGCCAAACCCGGCAATCAGCTCGATGGAACAACTCTGCCTGACTATCATAATGAAAGAAAAATACTCCAAAAGATGGAATGGAATTGATTGGGTCAAACCAAAACCAACGGCGTAAATGCAAGAAATAACTCAAGGTCCCGAAATCGTCACCCTGAGCAGAATGACTCAGGATTTACAGCGCCTGGGCTTAGGTCCGGGGCAGGTCGTCATGCTGCATGCTTCGGTGAAAGCCGTAGGCTGGGTAGTGGGCGGGCCGGACACAGTGCTGCAAGCTCTTCTCGACCTTCTGACCGGCACAGGCACTTTGATGATGGTGGTGAGCTGGGAAGATAGTCCCTACGAGTTGTCGAGTTGGCCTCAGGAAAAACAGGATGCTTACCTGAAGGAATGCCCTCCTTTCAACCCTGCGACATCACGGGCTAACCGGCAGTTCAGCATTCTAACCGAATATCTCAGGACCCGCCCGGGCGCCTGCCGGAGCGGACATCCTGACGGGTCTTTTGCCGCTATCGGCAGTCTGGCCCGGTGGCTTACTCAAGACCATCCTCTTTATTATGGATATGGGCCGGGTTCGCCTCTGGCAAAGCTCTGCGAGGCCGGCGGTAAGGTCCTTATGCTGGGCGCTCCCCTGGACTCTATTACTCTGCTCCATTACGCCGAACATCTTGCCGATGTTCCGGATAAAAGAATCGTGCATTACAGGATGCCGGTCCTGCGCGGCGACCAGCGAGTGTGGACTGATATCGAAGAGTATGATACCAACACTGGTATTGTTGACTGGCAGGGAGAAGATTACTTTGCCTTAATCGGGCGGGATTACCTTGCCTCCGGTAAAGGTGCCTCCGGAAGAGTTGGAACTGCCCAATCTTATCTGTTTGATGCTGTCGATCTGGTCAGGTTCGGTAAGGACTGGATGGAAAAGAAATTCAGGCCAGGATAAGAATTCCCGGACTTGCTCTTCCTTATCTTTCAATCTGCCGGTCCGAAAAGATATAATGACAAGTAGAGCGATTTCAATGACAGATTTAGCTTCAGAAAAAGAGCATTGATCTTTTGAGGGGGCTGGCGGTGGTCGATAATCAGAAGGTAAAAATCCAGTTGCCTTCCCCGTTTTTAACCGGCGGACTGTCGTTAACCGAAGCGATATCCCAGCGCCGTTCCATACGCAGTTTCTCTGCTTCCCCAATACAGCTATTCCAGTTGTCCCAGATACTCTGGGCAGCCCAGGGCACCACGCGTTCCTCAGGTAGATTGAGAGCCATTCCTTCAGCCGGCGCAGCTTTCCCGCTGGAAATATATGCGGTTATCGGTGAAACCGGCGTAGAGGATATGGAAAGGGGGGTCTATCACTACGAAATGGAAGACCACGCCTCAATCCCGCACATACAAGAAGATATTCGTTCTGAACTGGCCGGTGCGGCCATGGGCCAGGACTATATTGCAGTGGCCCCGGTTAGCCTGGTGATATGCGCCCTCTATGATAAAACATTTATCAAATATAATGTCCGCGGAGAAAGATATGTCTTCATGGAAGTGGGACACGCCGGGCAAAATATCTATCTCCAGGCTACTGCGTTTGGGCTGGGGACAGTCGCTGTCGGCGCTTTCCGGGATGATAGCGTGAGGGCCTTGCTACAGCTCAGGCCAAACATTAAGCCTTTATATATTATGCCGGTAGGGAAACCGGCGCAGGTCGTTGTCTGACGCCTTGTCCTGGTCTCACCTGAAGGATGAAAAGCCTTCTTTCCTGCAAGCCAGGGCCATTTACTTTCTCTCACGATCAAACCGGCGAAAGCCGCCGCCATCCGGAGAACTGCCATGCTGAAGTCCTTCGCAAAAAGATGAAGCGTCAGGGTAGAGGTAATACTTCATTAGAAAGTGAATTACCCTGTCCGGCAAGCCGCATTGACGGAAAGAGGAAAAAACTATTAAACTGGGCATAGAGAGGTGAATATATGCCCATTTACGAGTTTAAATGCAATAGCTGTTCTCACAAGTTTGAGCTAATGCGCCCGTTTAGCAGGTCCAGCGAAGGAGCGGAATGCCCGCGTTGCCGACAGAAATCCGACAGGATAATTTCAACATGCTATTCCATGTCTACCAGTGAAGGAGGAATACCTCAGCCTATCGGCGGCAGTGGTTCCTCCTGCTCTTCATGTAGCTCCGGGAATTGCAGCACCTGCGGACACTAAATGAGGCGCCCGAATGGCACCTGAAAGCGGCGCCGGCCGGACCGGCATTGCTTATTTGCCTTTACACGGAGGCAAAGCGCCCCCATGGCTGTTCAGCCGCATGGTCAAACTGTCCCGGGAAATCACCATCGCCATCATCGAGGAATACGGTCCGCAGGAAATACTCAGACGTCTGTCCAATCCGTTCTGGTTCCAGGCTTTCGGCTGCGTGCTGGGGTTCGACTGGCACAGCAGCGGAGTAACCACAACCCTCTGCGGAGCACTGAAAGAAGGTCTGCGGGGGATAGAAAAAGACCTGGGACTGTTCGTGGCCGGAGGCAAAGGAAAGAGTTCACGGGAAACACCCCTGGATATTCAGCGCTGGGGGGAAAAGATTTCCCTGGACCCGGCCCCTCTGGTCTACGCCAGCCGCATGGCTGCCAAAGTAGACACTTCGGCGGTACAGGACGGCTACCAGCTTTACCATCATACCTTGATTTTCACCCGGAAAGGTGACTGGGCGGTCGTCCAGCAGGGAATGAACGAAACCAGCCGCTATGCCCGCCGCTACCACTGGCTGAGCGAAGGCGTCACCGACTTCGTTAATGAGCCGCACGCCGCGATACTATCTGAAACCCGCGGTCAGGCATTGAACCTGGTAGCCGGCGAAAGCCAGCCCGCCAGAAAGACCATTTCCGAAATAGCTGTCCAACAGAAACCGGAAAGTACAATCCGCGATCTCAAGAAACTACAGACCCTGGAGCTGCCGCGCCGACATCAGATCGAGGTAAAAGACCTCCATCCGGACAGTCTGACCAAAATCCTGTTGAGCGCCTATGACCGGCAGCCGCAGGATTTTGAGCGCCTGCTGAGCTTGCAGGGAGTAGGCCCTAAAACCATCCGCGCCTTGAGCCTGATCGCAGAAATCATCCACGGCGTGGCTCCCAGCTACCGCGACCCCGCCCGCTACAGCTTCGCCCATGGAGGAAAAGACGGCATTCCTTATCCCGTAGACCGGCAAAACTACGACCGGTCGATTGAGATACTGGCCCGGTCCATCAACCGTGCCAGGCTGACAGTCACCGAGAAGAGGGATGTGCTGGCGCGGCTGCAAAGGCTGGGCAGATAAAATTTGATCTTATTTTGACTCGTTCCGGCGGGGCATCCAGCCCATCCTTTTCAACCACCACCACATACTGAAGGATGCCCCCACTGTGGAAACAATCATCACTAAAAGAAACCACCATAAATCTTCCGGGCCGATATCGAAAACGGTATTCGACAGTATTGTCGCCAGCGTATTGGGTACCAGAACGGCTGTGCCTACGATCGTCAGGTAGGTTATCACCGTAGAAAGGCGGTTATTCAACATCTGTAGCTGGTTGTTGTAGATGGACTGCATCACTTCCAGCCCGGATGCCAGGACTTCCGACATATGCTCCGCAAGGCCGATCTGGCTTTTCACCTCATCGGTCATGACGTTGATCATGTCCAGCAGCTTTTCATCATCGCCCATTAGGTCGGCATCACCGTAACGCAGGGCATGGAGAACATCCACGCTGTCCCAGAGCGCATTCATATAGGTGATCAGGGCATGCTTCATTTCATAAATCCTGGGAGCCAGTTGAGACCGGTCTGTTTGAGGGGACATAAGGCTCTCATTCAGATCATCGCCCCTCTCCTCAATCACCCTCAAATGACGGAAGTTGCTGTCGTTATTCGCATCTATGATGCGGCTCAGCAGAATGGTGAGCTTGTCCCCCTCAGGGGCTTCCAGGGTAATCTTCTTCAGAATGGTATCCGAATATCTCCGCAAACGGATGAAACGCTTGTCCACCAGGCTGACATGAATAGTAAAAACAAAATTCCGGCGTACCAGTATTAATAGCGGATATGCCTGGACATCGACGCCGCGAATCTGGATGGAAGGTAATCTCATCCACATTTCAGTGTCGAAGTCCTGGTAGCTGAGGTGAGACTCAGTGGATAGAGAACTGATGAAGGCCTCGCTGAAACCCATCTGGGCAGCCACCATCGGAATGTCTTTGAACGGGTCATCGGAAATAAAGTCCACCCAGGATGCCACCGAGCGGTTCATGATCTCCAAAAATGGTATAGGAGAGTCCGCGTCCTGTTTGAAGGTCTTGCCTGAAGGGTACAGACCTACACAGAACCAGCGCTTTTGAAAAAGCTCCGGAGAAGCTGCCGGGATGGGCTCCGAATCCTGGGCGGGTACGCGAACCGGGATTGTTTCCCGCACTCGTTCTAATTTCTTCATTTCCTGCGCCTCGACGCCGGATATTGGACCGTATTTAATCAAACAGGGCCGGTAAAG
>JAQULX010000081.1 GCA_028718465.1 Dehalococcoidales bacterium
GCCGCCAAAGATGCTGGCTGGTGAAATCTTCTTCGGAGAGAAAGCTGGTGATTTTATCATGGCTGATCGTGCCATCGGTGGCCTTTTCTAATCCGGTAGCGGTGGTTTTGGCAGTCGAGGCAATGAGGTAATCTGTATATAAATCTAATAATTGTAGGTTCATATTTCTATTTTAACTGATCGCTTATTTTACTTGAATTGCTTGTTATATCAGCTTAGTCAAGCCGTAACATGAGTTATTATATAGCATTTGTTCCAATCAAGACTAATGAGCAAATTAAAAGGCGACAGATATTAAACAGGCATCATATCCTGTTTCGCGTTTTGTATTTAAGATAGTTAGCTGTATAATCATTCTAACAGGGTTAGCCATACCCGGTTAATGATATACAGAAGGAGTCCACACATGCGCATGCCGATGATAGCCGGTAACTGGAAAATGAATACCACAGTCAGCGAAGCGATCGAATTGGTACAGGGGGTCTATGCTGGGGCCAACAGTTTATCCGGTATTGAGAAAGTGGTCTGCCCGCCTTTTATCTCTCTCGCTGAGGTCAAGAAGGCGCTGTCCGGCAGTGCAATCAAGGTTGGTGCGCAAAATGTCTACTTTGAGGATAAGGGTGCCTATACCGGTGAGATTTCACCGATGATGCTGGTGGGTCTTTGCGAGTATATCATCATCGGTCATTCGGAGCGCCGGCAGTATTTCCAGGAAGACGGTGGGATCGTCAGCAAAAAAGTCCGGGCAGCTATCAAGCATAGCCTGAAACCGATCCTCTGCATCGGCGAGAACCTGGGAGAATATGAGTCCGGCAGGACAAAAGATGTGGTTACCGGGCAGTTAAAGTCATCTCTGGAAGGAGTTGATCAGGCTGATTCAATTTCCATCGCTTATGAACCTGTCTGGGCTATAGGTACCGGGAGAGCGGCCACCGGGGAACAGGCTAATGAGACCATCCGGATTATCCGCTCTTTAGTCGGCGAAAAGTATGGCTCCACTGTTGCCGGGAATATGCGGATCTTATACGGCGGCAGCGTCACCGCCGCTAATATTGCTGAATTTGTTTCACAGCCTGATATCGACGGCGCTCTGGTCGGAGGGGCCAGTTTGAAAGCCGCTGAGTTTATCAGTATCATTAAGACAACTTCGGATCTATATCGCTGACGTCGGAGGAGTCAATATCGATACTGTTTCTCAATCCAGGCCTCTGCTAGCCATTGTCGGTCCTACCGGTGTGGGCAAAAGCCGCCTCGCTATTTATCTGGCGCAAAAGATGGGCGGGGAAATCGTTAATGCCGACAGCCGCCAGGTATACCGGTATATGGATATCGGGACAGCTAAACCCTCGCCTGAAGAACTCGCCCTGGTCCCTCATCACCTCTTCGATATCACAAACCCGGACGCTGATTTCAGCCTGGCCCAGTACCAGGAACTGGCTTATAAAACTATCCGTGATATCCATGAACGCGATAAAATACCATTACTGGTCGGCGGTAGCGGACAGTATATCTGGGCGGTCCTGGAGGGATGGGAAATTCCTCGCGTACCTCCCGACCCGGAACTGCGGAAGCAGTTGGAAAAATCGGCTGGAGAAGACGGCATCGAGGCGCTGTATCAGCGTCTTCAGGAGGTCGATCCGGCGGCTGTCCAAAAGATCGATAAACGCAATGTCCGCCGCGTTATACGCGCACTGGAGGTTTCACTGCTCTCCAATACCCCTTTCTCGGCCCTGCGGAAAAAGAGGTCTCCCGGCTATCATTCGCTGGTTATAGGCCTAACCTCTGAAAGGTCCGAACTTTACCGCAGGATCGATTCGCGGGTGGACCGGATGGTGAGGGAGGGGTTGGTAGCTGAAGTGTTAAACCTCCAGAATATGGGCTACGAAATGAATTTGCCAGCCCTGAGCAGTATCGGGTACCAGCAGATCGGCAAGCTGCTTGGAGGAGAGGACAACCTTGCTGAGGCTGTCCGGCAAATCAAGACCGGCACCCACCGGTTTGCCCGCCATCAGTACGCCTGGTTCAGATTGGCTGACAGGCGCATAGTTTGGTTTGACATAATGAATGATCCCAATCCGGAAATCCTGCAACTGACGGCTAATACATTTAACAGCATCTGAATATTCTCCAAAGATTCAAATATTAATGGGAGAGCGCTAATTCCAAATTACTCTCCATTGACTCTAAGGGGCAATCTCAGGATGTTTACCATCAACGGACTGCTTGCCTTCCATTGAGATGGAAATAGATTGCCGGTGAGGAGAACAGGTGTCATGCTATGACATGGTAATAAGCAGTAGATTTTTACTTCTGTTTTGTATTATAGTTAATTTCGGGAAATACAAAATATAAAGGGGCACCCATGAAATTCACCAAAATGCAGGGCGCAGGAAACGACTTCGTGGTGATCAAACCGGAGAAGACTGAACATGACTGGCCGGCTCTGGCTAAAAAGATGTGCGACAGGCGGTTCGGCATCGGGGCTGACGGAGTGATACTGGCCCTGCCGTCCAAAGTGGCTAACCTGAGAATGCGTATCTTTAACCCGGATGGCTCCGAAGCCGAGATGTGCGGCAACGGACTGCGTTGTCTGGCGAAATATGCCGTGCTGAACAGACTTGTCAAACCCCTGGCGCCGAAGATCACTATCGAGACCATCCCCGGCATCAGTACCATAAAACTCGATTATGAGAAGGGCGAATTAAGCCGGATCCAGGTTGCTATCGGAATTCCCAGGTTTGCCCCTGAAGAAATCCCGGTGAAAGTCGGACCGGAATCCGGGCATGCGCCGGTACTGGATTATCCTCTTACGGTCGACGGCCAGCTTTTGTCTCTGAGTTTTGTCTCGATGGGAAATCCGCATGCCGTCTTCTTCACCGACCGGAGCACTAAGGACTTCCCTTTGAAAGAAATCGGTCCCCGTGTTGAAAACCATATCATGTTCCCTCAACGCGTCAACTTTGAGGTTGTTAACGTCCTCAGCCGGGATAAAATTGAGATGAGGGTGTGGGAGAGAGGGGCCGGAGAGACTCTGGCCTGCGGAAGCGGCGCCTGCGCGGTAGCGGTGGCAGCCAATCTTCACAAATTCGTTGATAATAAAGTGGAAGTGAAACTGCCCGGCGGTGTTTTATTTATAGAATGGGATGGCGCCAGCGAGGTGCTCATGAGCGGGCCGGCGGAAGTTGTCTTTATCGGAGAATGGCCCCAGAATAACGATTAGAGGTAAGAACTAATATGAATTTGTCACAGAGAATAGCTAATTTACCTCCCTATCTTTTTGTTCAAATCAGCAAGAAAATTGCTGCTAAAAAAGCCCGGGGAGAAGAAGTAATCAGTTTCGGCATCGGGGACCCCGATATTCCAACTCCGGACCATATAATAAAAGAACTGTGCCGCGCCGCCCAGAACCCGGCTAACCACCGGTACCCTGAGTCGGAAGGCCTGCCTGAGCTTCGCCAGGCGGTCGCACATTGGTACTACAAACGTTTTGGCGTAACTCTGGACCCGGAGAAAGAGATCGTGCCTCTGATCGGTTCCAAAGAGGGCATCGCTCACATCTCTCTTTGCATGATCGATGAAGGCGATATCGCACTGGTGCCGGACCCGGCTTATCCGGTTTATGCTATCGGCACTATGCTTTCCGGCGGCCGATCGTACTACTTGCCGTTGAATGAAAAAAACAATTTTCTCCCTGAATTGGATTCAGTACCCGCGGACGTCCTGCCCCGGACCAGGCTGCTGTGGCTTAATTACCCCAATAATCCCACCAGCGCCGTCGCTGGTCTGGACTTCTTTAATAAAGCGGTTGCCTTTGCCAAAAAGCATAATATCGCGATATGTCACGACGGCCCCTATTCTGAGGTCGCCTTCGATGGATATCGGCCGGTCAGTTTCATGCAGGCCGAAGGTGCCCGGGATGTGGGAATTGAGTTTCATTCTTTATCGAAAAGCTATAATATGACCGGCTGGCGTATCGGTATGGCCGTTGGAAACGCCCAAATGATCGACGCTCTCCGGCGGATCAAGTCAAACATGGACTCAGGTATTCCCCAGTCAATACAGTATATGGCTATCACTGCGCTGACCGAAGCGCAGGACTCCATTCAAGAGCATAATATAATATATCAGAGACGGCGGGACAAAATTATACAGGCCTTGAAGAACCTGGGCATCCAGGCCGATCCGCCCCGGGCCAGCCTCTATATCTGGGCCAAATGCCCCGCTGGATATACCTCAGCCGAATTTGCTGAGGATCTGCTGGAGCAGGTGGGAGTGGTGGTGACTCCCGGTAATGGGTATGGGGCAAACGGCGAAGGATATTTCCGGATTTCCCTTACCATTCCGGACGCTTCGCTGGAAAAGGGATTGGACAAACTGGCTAAATGGAAAAATGGAAAGGCCTGAAAAAATTTTACCGGAACGGAAGGAAAAACATCTCAAAAGATACAATTAGCACCGCCAGGGTGCAGGAACGAGTTATCCTGGGAGCTGTCGAATCCACTAAAGTACGGAATAGCTGGACAACTGAAGATTCCATCGCCGAACTGGCAGCTCTGGCTTACGCCGCCGGAGCTAATGTAGTCGGCCGGTTGGTCCAGAAGCTTCCCACTCCATCCAGGGCACATTATTTCGGGAAAGGTAAGCTGGCAGAGCTGCTGGCCCTTAAAGACCGCCTTAACTATGATACGGTCATTATTGATGATGAGCTCACACCCGGACAACAACAAAACCTGGAAGAGTATCTGCAAACAAATGTTATCGATCGTGTGGCTTTGATACTGGATATCTTCGCCAGACGCGCCCGTACTCATGAGGGTAAACTTCAGGTGGAACTGGCCCAGTATGAGTATAATTTGCCGCGGCTGGTCGGCCAATGGCGGCATCTGGAAAGGTTAGGGGCCGGAATCGGTACCCGCGGGCCGGGAGAGTCTCAGTTAGAGACCGACAAGCGTATCATGAGGCAAAAGATAGCCCACCTGAAAAAGGAGATCGATGATATCAGCCGTCAGCGCGAGCTTTACCGAAAAAAGCGCCGGCGCAGCGGCATTCCTGTGGCAGCACTGGTGGGGTACACCAATACCGGTAAGAGCACTCTGTTGAACGCTCTGAGCAGGGCGGATGTGGTAGCCAAAAACGAGCTGTTCAGCACTCTCGACCCGACAACCCGGCGGCTGGCTCTGCCGGATAACAAAGCGGTTCTGATGACCGATACAGTCGGATTTATTCACAAGCTGCCGACTACGCTGATTGCAGCTTTTCGGGCAACGCTGGAAGAACTGACCGAAGCCAGTTTACTGGTCCATGTAGTTGACATAACTTCTCATAATGCCGCCGAACAATGCGATACGGTTGAGGACATTCTGAAAGAGCTCGAACTCAATGACAGGCCGCGTATTACAGTTCTTAATAAAATCGACCAGTTGCTGCCTTCTGACCGAAAATGGGATGAAGCCGAAGCCAGGGAATACCTGACATCCAGGTGCGAAATGCCGGAAGTAAATACAATCCTGGTTTCCGCTGCCCGTAAGTGGGGCCTTTCCCAGCTTCTGGAGATGATCGAAGAGGAACTGGATAAGACCTCCAGGCAGACAATCCATAACATTGCTTGAAAATCGGTTCCCGCCGAGATAAAAGGTTAATACCTCGAAACGAAGCAACCAGAGGCAAATATTGCCGCTTTGCTATGGTTCGCACAATATATGTTATGTAACGAGTACTCTTCCCTGAAGGAAATGGGAGTTGACATAATTATCTGGTGTTTGTAATAATTTTACAAATATTTTAGATCCCTGCATTATTGAACTGTTAATATCAATATTCTGTCGTCACCCGGTCGCGGACTGCCTCTTCCGTCAGTATTGTTGGTCAGTAGATAAATAGTGCCGTCCGGTCCCTGGACCACGTTCCGCAGCCTGCCGTATTGATTGCTCAAATACTCTTCAAATATAGCAATTTCGCCGGGGTCCTGCGCATCCGGCACCAGACGATAAAGAGCCTGTCCTCTAAGTCCGGTAAAGACAAATGATCCGTCCCACGGCCCTCCCTGGATAAAATCAGCTCCGCTGGGCGCCCAGGTATCAGAAGTACCGCTTTGAATTATAGGGTTGACCATTCCCTCCCGGGTCTGATTTCCTCGTATCACAGGCCACCCGTAGTTATCTCCAGGCTGGATGTAGTTGACTTCATCCTGTCCGCTACCTCCCAGACCACCGCTGGGGCCGTGTTCTGTAGCATATAAACGGCCGGTCTCGGGCTGCCATGCAATCCCTTGAGGGTTGCGGTGCCCGTAAGAATAAACAAAAGATCCGGAAAATGGATTATCTTCCGGCACGGTCCCATCCGGATTCAGGCGTAATATTTTCCCGTTCAGGGAAGACAGATCCTGGGCTGAGTCACCGTTTCCGGCATCTCCCATCGTCCAGTATATCTTTCCGTCGGGACCGATTTTAACGCGGCCGCCATCGTGGTTTCCTCCTCCACCAACATCACTCAGCAGGACTCTATCCATTACGCCCCGGCCTGTTGAAGAATCCTCTTTCAGACGTACCAGTTGATTTTTCAAATCTCCCGACGCATCTCGGTAGGTATATGCCGCATAAACATAACCGTTCGCCGAGAAATCCGGGTCTGCCGCCATTCCCAAGAGGCCTGCTTCACCCGTAGCAGCCACATTTAGCGTTATCCATGGGTCATCCTGTAATTCCCTATTCTGTACAACGCGGATGGTCCCCGGCCGCTCGGTTATCAATATACGTCCATCAGGTAAAAAAGCCAGTTCCCAGGGCACCCTCAGGCCGGTCACGAAGTCGCTTACCTGGACTTCTGTTGATGATTCGGGGGCCGGACCGGTTTCGCTCTGTGCTGATTGCGTCTGACAGGCTGTGAACATTACCCCCGACAGCAGGATTGAGAATGTAATGACTATTATCGATTTACCTGTAAACATTCCGCGGCTCCCGTCTCAGAATATATTCTCATTATTATTGTAATATATGGCTGGTGCTCACAGGGAAATATTAATGTAAAGCATAACCGGATGCGCTCCATCTCACGCGCTATGATACGTGCCGTAAAATGGACAACAAGAAGTCCTTTTTCACAATGTATAATTGTGACCTGTCGTTCTCCCTTGCGAGAGTCTGGCTGTGGCACCTTTAAGGACTAAAGGCTGCCGGGTGGATCATAGGGCCAGTTCCCTTCCCACCTCTCCTGACAGTTACCAAGTTAAACGATTCGCACCGTTTAACTTGATACTTTATACTATAACATGCCTTTTACAAGTCGATCATCCGCCTCAGTGCTTATTATTCCTACGTTGAAGCCTGGAGTTGATTTCGCTCAATACTCACTCTTTTCTCTCAGTATTTTCTCAGCCAGATCCAGGATGTCAAATGAAGAGATCGCTGTTTTTCCGCTGTGGACCTCTATAGGTATCAGCTCATGAATTTTGGGGAAATGGTTGGCAGGCCTCCCCCATGTATAAAGAGGAACAAGAGTAACCAGGGAAATCAGGATCCCGTTATTTTTTTTCAGAAGTTGCTGGTTCTCAAGTCTGACGCCTCTTCCCCTCAAATAGCAATTAGCGCAGGTGGTCAATATAAATATCGCGACATCCCTATTGTTCACTGCCGCCTTTTCAAGGCAAACTTCCCAGTATTCAGCTATCTCCTTGATATCAGATTCAAGCTCTCTGGTCGAAATTCTAAGTATTTGGCTCACTTCCTCAAGGATCACGGGGTACATTTTACTAGCCCTACCGGCCATGGTTTACCACCTCAAAAAGTCTTTCTGTTTATATTCTAGTTTATCCAGACTGATCGAAAGGAAATAGTCATTCAGGGAGTACTCAGGGGTAACAGGATCTAAAGATTAGAAGTGGGCTCGGCAGGTATCGAACCTGCGACCAAGAGGTTATGAGCCCCCCGCTCTACCACTGAGCTACGAGCCCGCAATATATTGCGATTCAGAAGAATAATCCGTGGTTAAATAAATGCTATCCCTATCGACTTACCAGAATTGATTATACCTTGCCAGCACATTATGGTCAAGGTTAAAATACTTATTTTAACCAACAAGCAGGTTGCTACCTCTGTGCAGGAGTAACTATCGGTGAGAATACGTTGTTTTTATCACTCTCTGTCGTCCCTCTATCAGAAAAATGCAGGATATCGGTACAGGCTACATACTATCCGATAGCCACTAACTTGAAAGATAAGGGCTGGCATTTAGCGCCAGCCCTTGGGAATTTCAGTGACTTGCTCTGTTTGGAGCTAAGACTTTTTCGCAGTTACCTCAACCAGAGACTTGATCATGTCGTATCTTTCATTCACGATTTTCTGAAATTCAACGACATCTTCTTCCTTGAAGTGAGAGAATTTACCGCACAGGCTCAGATATTCCTGAATAGGCCGCGGATTATCAACCGGCGCCGTGATGCGGAACTGACCGTCTTCCATCTCCCACAGGGGGAAGTAGTTGGTCCTCACTGCTGAACGGCAGACCTGGATAGCTGAATCAGAGCCGATTCTGAAACCAATGATGCAGGGAGCAAAGACATGGATGTAAGCAAATCCCGTTTTGCTCTTTTCCTTGGCTTTCAGCAGTTTCTTGGCGTAATCTTCCATGTTGCTCAGGGTGGCGGTGGCAACGTAAGCTACAGGATGTAAAGCCATAATCAGGGGCAAATACTTCGACACGGTTGGTTTACCTTTTTGGCCTTTACCAACCGGGGTAGTAGAAGTGGCTGCGTGAAGAGGTGTCATACTACTTCTCTGATTTCCGGTGTTCATATAGCCTTCGTTGTCGTAACAAACATACATTATATGTTCGTTCCGCTCTGCCGCGCCGCTCAATGGCTGGAAGCCGACATCGCTGGCATCTCCATCTCCGGTATAGCAGCAGATGGTAACATCTTTACCTGATTTTCGGAAATACCGTGAAATACCCGAAGCGCTGGAAGCGACTCCGGTCATGACACAGGCGTAATAGGCCAGTTTGTGCCAGGCGCCCAGGTTCTGTCCATGCAGCACCGGGGCGGAGCAGCAGGGTGTGCCCACCATGATAATATCTTTGCCCAGAACTTTGGGAATAGTCCTCAAGGTAAGCTCCGCAGGACACCCGGCGCAGAATGTGTTTCCGCCGGCGAACTGGTCTTCTTCAACAAAATAATCAAAAACTTTGGGTAACTTTTTTACCTTCTCGACCATATCCAATTACTCCTCTAAGGATATCCAGGTTGTCTCCTGGTATTTATCACCTTTGGAGGCAGCATAGATATCCCTTATCATTCTTTCGATGTTAGACGCGGTAATGTCCAGGTTGGCGATACCATCGATGAAGCTCATCATGGGGATGATTCCGATTTCCGGAGTCAGGGCCCGGATTTCCGCATACATGGGGCCGCTGTTCCAGCCAAAATGGACGCTTCTGTCCAGCACGCCGATGGCTTTTCTTCCCTTCAGGACATTAACCAGTTTCTCTTTGGGGAAGGGCCGGTACATGCGGATCTTCACGAGGCCGACTTTAACTCCCTTTTCTCTCTGGCTATCCACCACGGT
>JAQULX010000082.1 GCA_028718465.1 Dehalococcoidales bacterium
AAGCAATTAGAAGAAGGAGTAAATTAAAATGGCCGACGCAAAAGTTGAAGAGTTAATTAATTCTATTAAGGGTCTTACCGTACTGGAGTTAGCCGAGCTGGTTAAAGCTCTGGAGACAGAGTTTGGCATCAGCGCCGCCGCCCCTGTGGCAGTGGCTGCCGCTCCCGATGCCGGCGCCGCAGCACCTGCTGCCGCCGCTGAGGAGCAGACCGAGTTTACCGTCATCTTGAAGGAATTCGGCGCCAATAAGATCAACGTCATCAAAGCTGTTAGAGAGCTGACCAACCTGGGACTGAAGGAGTCCAAGGACCTGGTGGAGGGCGCTCCCAAGCCAGTTAAAGAGAATGTGAACAAGGACGAGGCAGCCGCCGCCAAGGCTAAGCTGGAAGCTGCCGGTGCTGTCGTCGAGGTCCAATAATCAGTCGTCATAAACTGAATGGTTTCCTGTGGAGAGGAGCTTGCGCTCCTCTCCAGTTGGATTTTTCATGCAAGTGAGTGTAGTCCGTTTAGTTTAACACTACGCTCATTTCTTTTAATTATTGATATTTAGGAGAAAAACCCCTATATTTATCAAAAGATACCTTTAAGTCAGGGGGTAAGATATGACCTCTAATGATCTGACCATATTGATCGTAATCGGCGGTGTGTTTGTCCTCCTGGGTATCATTGCTATCGTCTGGGGTAAAAAGGAAGAGAACGCCTGGTATGGTTCCATTACAGAACGTGTGGATGTTCGGGAATTCGTCGACCGTTCACCCTTCCGGCCTGAACCTCGATCTCTCAGGACAGGCGGCAAAATAGCCATCGTTGTCGGCCTGGTTTTCCTGCTGGCCAGCCTGGTATTCCGTATCTGGGGATCTCAGTTATTACCGTTTCTTAACCAGGCTTTTTAGAACTTTCCGACTCACAGCCCCGGACAATTTCCTTTTCCACTGGCAGATGACTTATCTCTCAGAATGATACACTACCGGTCATTTTTTCACGATGTACTTGTTGAGGTTTTTGCATCCCTATTCAAGAATAGACCGGGCTGCTAAGCCTGGCTCCTTGGCCGGTATTGTATTGCCTCCGCCAGATGGTTGGACTTGATGATATCCGACCCTTCAAGATCAGCAATAGAACAGGATAGCTTGAGAATGCGGTGGAATGCGCGGGCGGAAAGATAGAGCTGTTTGGCAGCGGCTTTGAGCAGGCTCTGGGCTGAATCGTCCAACTGGCAAGACTCCCGGACCGCCGCCGGGGTCATCTCTGAATTGGAATTGATCCGGGTCCCGGCAAAGCGCCGCCGCTGGATTTCCCTGGCTGCCTCGACCCGGGCACGGACCTTCTCCGATTTCTCCCCGGTCCGCCGGTCTGCCAGTTTCTCATATTCCACATGCGGCACCTCCACAAAGATATCCACCCGATCGATAAAAGGCCCGCTGATCCGCCTTTGGTAACGCGACACCAGTCCGGAAGGACAGGTACAGGCATGATAGGGGTCACCGAAATAGCCGCAGGGACAGGGATTCATGGCGCCAACCATCATAAAATTCGCCGGATAGGTCACGGAGCCATTTGCCCTGGAAATGGTCACTATTTTATCTTCCAGGGGCTGCCTCAGCACCTCCAGAACAGCATGACCGAACTCGGGCAGCTCATCCAGGAAAAGCACTCCGTGATGACTCAGGCTGATTTCACCCGGCTTGGGCCAGTGTCCTCCACCGACCAGCCCTGCATTTGAAATGGTGTGATGCGGGCTGCGGAAAGGCCGCTGGCGTATCAAAGGCGTATCCGAAGGCAGAAGCCCGCTGACGCTGTAGATCTTAGTAACTTCCAGGGACTCCACCGTATTCAAAGGAGGCATAATTCCCGGCAAAGCCCGGGCTAAAAGAGTCTTGCCGCTGCCTGGAGGGCCGCACATGATCACGTTGTGACCGCCCGCCGCTGCCACTTCCAGGGCTCGCTTCACATGTTCCTGACCTTTGATCTCCGCCATATCAGTCGCCGCGACAACCGCGGGGGCTTCCAGATTGGTTCCATCGGGTTTATATACAGGCGCGGGTATGTCACCACGAAAATAGCTTGCCAGTTCAGCCAGCGACTCAAAGGGGAGGATGCTGGTGCCTTCGATCAAGGAGGCTTCCCTGGCATCCATCGACGGCACGATAATGCTGGAATAACCTTGCTGGTAGGCCACTGCCGCCATCGGTAAGACGCCGCCGGTGTGGCGCAGGGCCCCATCCAGGGAAAGCTCTCCCAGGAAGACGGACTTCGAAATGTCGGCGCTAACCTGTTCGGTGGCTATCAGGATACCCACCGCAATCGGCAAATCATAAGCCGGTCCTTCCTTCTTGAGATCGGCTGGCGCCAGATTCACGGCAATCCGTCTCATCGGGAAAGCGAATCCGGAGTTCCGGATAGCGCTCCGGACTCGTTCTCTGGCTTCCTGGACAGCCTCATCCGGCAAACCAACGATGGAGAAACGCGGCAGGCCGGGAGAGATATCAACTTCCACCTGCACCATATATCCATCCAGGCCGACCACCGCACAACTGTTTACCTTTCCAAGCATAGCATTATGTTACAGAGGAATGCCCGGTGTGTCAACGGCAGTCTTAGAGGATAAACTCTATAGTATGCCTCCTGGGTTGCCTTGACAATGCCTCAGTTGAGGGGTAGAATTCCCCTGATTGTTGTTCAGGAGGTATGGACTATGGCTTATGGAGGAGGTGCAACCATGGCGGCAGCGGCGTACGCGGCAATGGTACAGGCGGTCAAGGCTTCCGGAGCGATTATCCGCCTGGAGCCGGATGCCTTTACGATCATATTATCGAAGGTAGACAGGTCCCTGGTGGTGATCGCTCCCGGAGGCTGGCCCGGCAAGGGGTATCAATATCTGACTTCTTATAAAGGCCTGATATTTTATACCCGGAGTAAAAGTCAAATACAGCTTCCGGGAAGCGCTGAAGTGATATCCGCCAAACAGATCTGGATCCCCTCATGAGCTGGTTTTCATCCTCACCGTAACAGGCTTAATGACGGTAAAGCGCCTGTTGTTCGGTCCTGTTTGGATATCAACCCGAGCCAGTAAGGTCAAAATACTTCTCATCTGCCGATTGAATGAAATCAGCAAACAAGAATAGCTCCGGCTTAAATAACTTAAGCCAGAGCTATCACTACAAAAGAAAGCCGTGGCCGGCTTGCTATCCCACAGAAGCCATATCAGGCGGTCTTTTCTCTGGCTTTCTTCCTGCGGGCTTCTTTATCGGCTTTTTGCTTTTCAAAATCTTCCTGGCTGAGAGGCTCTAAAAGCTCAGTATCTCCGTCTTTGTTCACTTTGAGGGTGAAGAGTGACTTGCATTTCCAGCATCTGAAAGGCCCCTGAAACCCTTTCTTCACTGTAAAGAAACTGCTGTCCGCGCTGCATGACGGACACTTGATTGTAATTTGCATCAGGTCAATACTCCCTATTTCCTATTTTATATATGTTCTATCGTATTATTCAGCGGTGAATTTGTCAACGTTGGGAGCGGCTGCTTCAGGGTCTTTACATTCTTTTTCTATCAATCCGGCGAAGGCCGGCATCCGGGATATTGTCATGCCGGATGCCGGCCCATTCCCTGGCTTCACCGCCAAGGACCCCGGATAAGGACGGCTACCTATTGGGCGCCCGGAGTATCGGAAAAAGTAGTAGCCTTACGGCCGCTTTGACAAATAACACAGTCGATCTATTTTAAGTTATAAATAATATGTGGGCGGGAAATTGTTTTTCCGGGGGTTGAGTGGAGGCGGGGCCCATTCGGGATATGAGTACATAAAGAGAAAGGAGGATACCGAATATGATGAATAGATACCTGCACAGACGAAGGATGCCGGCGGCCTGGAGCCCATTTCGAGAAATGGAAGAAATGGAACGAATGATGGAAGAGACCTTTGGCCGTCCGTTTATGCGGAGAAGATTGCCCGAAGAGGAATACATCTGGGCGCCGTCGATCGAGATGTATGAAAAAGAAAACAGCTACATTATTCGCCTGGAGCTTCCCGGTGTGAAGCCCGACAACGTGGATATTTCTATCAGCGGGGATACTCTGACCGTCAAAGGAGAACGCGTTCCTCCGGAAGATATTAAGGACGAGGAATATCAGCTCTGTGAGATGTGCTACGGCAGCTTTAATCGCAGCATCGTTTTGCCGGAGCCGGTCAATGCCGATGCTATCGAGGCCAACTTCGAAAACGGCATCATGGACATCCGTCTGCCAAAAAAGGAAGAAGTCAAACCCAGACAGATAAAGATCCAGAGCCGGTCAACCCAACCGCAGGCACAGAAACAGAAAAGCTCCGGCTCTCAGGAGAGCATAGCGGATGCCGGCCAGGGAGTATCGGAGAGCGAACAGGAAAGCAAGACTAAAATACCCTACGAGGGATGATCACCGAATGTATCAGGCCCCGCTTCCAGGCTTACCAATACGAGTTTAACCCAGAAGATGGCTTATAAGCACCCGGATACCGATGCCGATCAGTATAACGCCGCCGATAATCCTGGCCCGCCGGCCGAGCAGGTCCCCAGCCTTCCGGCCCAGGTAAAACCCGGCGACGGTAACTAGTAAAGCGACCACGCCTATTATCAGGCTGGCAGACAGGATATTGATTTGCAGGAAGGCAAAGCTCAGCCCAACTGCCAGAGAATCGACGCTGGTAGCTACCGCCATGGTCAATAACAGGATTCCACGGGTGATATCGGTACTCTTCTGCCTTTCACCATGCTCATGAAAAGCTTCCCAGATCATTCTTCCGCCTATTATGGTGAGCAGCCCGAAGACCACCCAGTGGTCATAACTGGCTATATAATCTATCACGGTCCGGCCTACCAACCAGCCGATTATCGGCATCAGCGCCTGGGCGAAGCCAAACGCCAGCCCGGTGCGCAACGCCTGGATAAAACGAAACTGTGTTTGAGAAACACCACCGCTCAAAGCGACCGCGAAACAATCGGCTGAAAGGCCAAGCGCAATCAGGATGATTGAAAACAGGTCTGAAATCAACACAGCTTCAGTATAACAAAAGAAATTCAAAACTCGAAACTTTTTTGAATTTTGCATGTATTTTGTATTTGGTGCCTTATCCTTGAGACATGTAAACAAGATATGGATATGGTAGAATGCATATAGGCAAAATTACTATTGGGGGAGCTTCCAGTTAAATGGCTGATAAAATGGTTTCCATAGTTATCCCAACTTATAATGAACGTGATAATATCACCCCTCTGGTAGAAAGATTGAGCCGCACCTTTGCCGATCATGAGTTTGAGATTCTCCTGGTAGATGACAACAGCAAAGACGGGACTGTCGATGTAGCCGCGAAGCTGGCTGAGAAATATCCGGTAAAAGTCCTGCTGCGCACGAAAGAAAGAGGGCTGGCTACCGCCGTGCTGCACGGTTTTAATTATGCCAGGGGCGACATCATCGGGGTCATGGATGCCGACCTGCAACATCCGCCGGAGGTGAATGCAGCTTTACTTAAAGCTATCGAAAACGGGGCAGATATGGCTATAGGCAGCCGCTACGTTCCGGGAGGAGGCTGCCCTAACTGGGGTCTGGCCCGCCGGATTATCTCTAAAGGTGCGCTCTCGATAGCCCACGTATTTCTCCCTATGACGCGAAAGGTCAAAGACCCAATGTCCGGGTTTTTCATGTTTAAGCCTGAGAGCCTGGGTAATTTCGAATTTAATCCGATTGGCTACAAGATACTCCTGGAAATGCTGGTAATGGGTAATTTTAAAAACGTGGTGGAGGTCCCTTTCATCATCCAAGACCGCAGTACCGGCGCCAGCAAAATGAAAGCCCGCCAGCAAATAGACTACCTGAAACATATTTTCAGCCTCATGCGGAGAAAGGGGGAACTGACGCGGCTTCTCAAGTTCATTGGCGTGGGCTTGAGCGGTATTGTAGTCAATCAAGCAATTCTCTGGCTACTGACCGAATTCGGCGGTCTGCGGTATTATATCTCTTCCATCTTCGCCATCGAAGCTTCCATAATTTCAAATTTTATATTAAATGATTATCTCACTTTTGCCGACCGGCGGACCGGCAAGACCGGTTCTTTCATCTCCCGCCTGTTAAAGTTCAACGTGACGTGCGCCGCGGGAGCAGCAATCCAGTGGGGCATACTGGTCCTGTTTACCAGCGTATTCGGCGTTCATTATCTGATATCAAACCTCATCGGCATCGTGGTAGCCTTCATCTGGAACTACATTCTAAGCCTGGTCTGGACGTGGAAATAAAGAGGATCCTGACAAGAGCTTACTCCTGGGAATATTTCTGGCTCTGTTTGATTGTTGTGGTTACTCTGGCTATGCACTTCAGCATTATCACTCAACCCAATGAGCTTGTCCTCGATGAGCAACATTATGTTAAGGATGCCAGGTATATCCTGACGAACGAGCAGACCCAGCGGCCCGAACATCCCCCTCTGGCCAAGCTCTTTATAAGCAGCGGACTGGCTGCCTTCGGCGATAATCCCTGGGGCTGGCGTATTCCCTCCATCATCATGGGAACCATCGGGATCATTCTTTTTTATTTTATCTGCCGCCGGCTGGGCATGTCCGGACGGGCTTCCAATATAGCCACCTTCATTTTTGGCTTCGAAAACTTTAATTTTATGCTTGCCAGCGTAGCGATGCTGGATGTCTTCTTCGTCACGCTGATGCTGGCCTATTTCCTGCTGTATCTTTCCCGGGAGTATGTCCTGGCCGGGATTTTTATCGGACTGAGTGCCCTGGCGAAGCTGTATGCGGCGATGGGCACCCCTGCACTGTTGATCCACTGGCTGCTTTCCCGCGCAAAGCCTTCTCCCTGGTTCGCTCTTACCGTAATACTGGCTCCCATTTCCTTTATCGCACTGATGCCGATCTTCGATTTCGCTATCACGCATCAATTCCAGAACCCGATATCACGAATAACAGACATGATGTCGCTTTCCAGCAGCCTGACATTCGCCAATACTACCCATCCGTCATTGAGCCGTCCCTGGGAATGGCTGCTGAATTACATCCCTATGGCCTTCTGGTACACTCCCCATTACACCGGAGCTGTCAGCCCTTCAGTATGGGGGTTCATCATACCAGTAGTGCTGTATATGATCTATAAAGCCGTAAAAGGGAATGAGGCCGGGCTTTTTGGTTTCGCCTGGTTCTTTTCAACCTTCCTGCTCTGGATTCCGATCAGCATCCTTACCAACCGGGTCAGCTTCCTTTTTTATTTTTATCCTACCATCGGGGCCCTCTGCCTGGGGCTGGGACTGGGCTTAAACCAGGCCCTGGATTGGGTATCCTCGCAAAAACGCAAGGTTAAAATTCCGGTTATGGCCGGGATAGTCATCTTTTTCCTGTTCCATATCGCTTCTTTTATTGTCCTGACTCCGGTTTTCATCCGTTCCTGAAGGGGGGATTATATCTCATTCTGCCGTTATACGGATAAGCCTTTCTTGACCCGGCTGTCGCTAATATCGAATAGCGGTTACCCTGTGAGTGCCCCTGACCCCCCGGGCGACTCGAATGATCTGACGAGCAAGAGTATTGTTATGTAAGATAACGAAAGGAATTTTTTAGTTTCCTGCGACCAGACATGATGAGCACATATAACAAGCGTAATTTGATATTGGCCTCAAGCCTGGCGACAATAGCGATAGCCCTCTCGATTTACGCTCGGTGGATGCCTCTTTTTCCCCGTGACATTCAGTTAGTCATCTTGCTCCAGTCTTATGCCAGCGAGCCGCTGACCTCTCTGATGGTCTGGATTTCCCGACTGTTCGAAGACTGGTACGCCGCCCTGCTGGTAATACTGGCCGGCCTGCTGGTCTGGTGGAAGACGGGAAGGCTGCCGGGGATCATGGTCTATCTTGCCGGTCTTCTCTCCCTTTTCAACATACTCTGGAAAGAAGCCGTCAGCCGCCCCCGACCTTCCGCAGAGCAGGTGAACATCATTGGCGTTAATCACGGCAACGGGTTTCCTTCCGGTCATTCCTTTTTTGCCGTCATTTTCCTCGGTTTTCTGGCTTACCTGGTAGTTGTTAAAATAAACAATCGTCCCCTGAAGGCGATATCATTAACAATATTATTTGCCCTCATTCTCCTGGTCGGTTTTTCCAGGATGTACCTGGGGGCCCACTGGCCAAGCGATGTCCTGGGAGGATACGTCTCGGGAAGTCTCTTCCTGGTACTTCTGGTCTGGATTTATGAAAAAACAGGGGAACATCTCCATTAATGACGGACGAATCGGATTTGCCATTACAATTCAATTTGTATAAACTGTTAATGTTACTATAACGGTTGGGATAAACATCTCCGGGGATTGGAGGACTGTGAACAGGAATAGAGACGAGTTGACCGAAGCTATCATTCAGCTCTGGAAACGGATGGGGCATTCCCTGGGAAAAGATGCTCCTGAAGCCTGGCTGGAGTTAAGTTTGACTATAGGGCAGCTAAAAAGCCTTTTATTCATTGATTACGAGGGAAGCACCAATTTTAAAAGACTGGCAGCCGCCCTGGGAGTCACTCCTCCTAATGTTACCGGCATTGTCGACCGTCTGGTAGAGCACGAGTTGGTAAGTCGATCGGAGAACCCGGAGAATCGGCGCATGCAGATACTCAGGCTGACAGAGAAGGGCACAACATTGCTGAACGAGCTTAAAGAACGTAAAGTCAGTCAATTGACCGCCCTTCTTTCCCGGATGGATACGCAGGACTTATTCGCGCTGGAACAGGGTTTGGCAGCGCTTACCCGAACAGCCGGTCGGAGCGAGGAGTGTTTCCCGCATGAATATAATTGAAGTAAATGGCTTAATCAAAAATTTCGGCCCGCTGACAGCAGTCGATAACGTCTCTTTTAGTGTCGCCGAGGGCGAGATTTTCGGCTTTCTGGGACCCAACGGGGCAGGTAAGACAACCACTATCAGCATGCTTTGCACGCTATTGACTCCTTCCGGAGGCAGCGCTACCCTGAATGGATTTGATATCGGAAAACAGCGGTCGGACGTGCGCCGGTCGCTGGGCCTGGTCTTCCAGGACCCGACACTGGATGAATACCTCACAGCCGAACAAAACCTGCGTTTTCACGCCTATGCTTACAGAATCCCCGCGGAAATCCGGGAACAGCGCATCAGCGAGATCCTGGAACTGGTTGAACTGGCTGACCGCCGCAAGAGTAAAGTTCGTACTTTCTCCGGCGGCATGAAAAGAAGGCTGGAAATCGCCCGGGGGCTCCTGCACAACCCCAGGGTGCTTTTTTTGGATGAGCCGACACTGGGGTTAGACCCTCAGACCCGCCGGCGTATCTGGGACTACATCCTGACCCTGCGCCGGCAGAAAAAATTGACTATCTTTCTAACCACCCATTATATGGAT
>JAQULX010000083.1 GCA_028718465.1 Dehalococcoidales bacterium
TGCCATTCCCTGCACCCATTACGATGGTGATGATCTGGAAAGAATCCGTCAGTATGTCAGCCGGGGCAATACCCTGGTGCTGATGGACTATTTTGGCTCCGGGAACCAGGTGCTGGAATACCTGGGCATCCCGGCCCGCTTTAGCCAGGACATCCTGCTGGACCCGCTTTTCTGCTATAAAAACCCCCGTTTACCGCGGATTACCGATTTCTCCCCGGAGCTTCGGGAACAGGGAATCCAGGCTGTGGTTCTTAACCGTGGTACTTTTCTGGATGGAGTGGAAGATGCCGCCGCATTGGCCTGGTCTTCCCCAAAAAGCTATGGCGATAGCAACGGCAGCGAGAAGTGGGATGAGGGAGATACCTGCGGCCCTTTGGTAGTGGCGGCTGAATACCGGTTGGGAGATGGGACGGTGACCATAGTAGCCGATGCCAGCCTCATTATCAATACCATGGTCAGCCAAAACGATAATTACCCGTTTGTCCGCCATCTTATTTATAGCAGCGGTACGCCGGAGGCGGTCATCCTGGACCGTTCTCACCTGTCTCTAACGCCACTAGACGCCGGCAAAATCAATCTGGAGACTGCCCGCCGGTTCGTTTCCCATCCCTTTGTTTTGCTCCTGGTGGTAGCCTTTATCTTTGCCCTGGCTGCCCGCTATACTCTCAAGAAGGAGGAATTAATTGGTTAGTACGGATACAACCCGGGTTTGTGATTTATACCGGAGAATTCATGACGAAATTTCGAAAATCATCGTGGGGAAAAATGAAATCAAAGAATCCATAATGCTGGCGCTCCTCGCCGGCGGTCATTTGCTTATTGAAGGGCCTCCCGGCTCCGCCAAGACCATGCTGGCACGGAGCTTTGCCAAAGTCATCGAGCTCAGCTTTAAAAGAATCCAGTTTACTCCGGATATGATGCCGGCGGATATTACCGGATTTTGTATGTATACGCCGGAAGGGAAATCCAGCTTCGTCGAGGGTCCCATTTTTGCCAATGTGGTCCTGGCCGATGAGCTTAACCGGACCACCCCGCGCACCCAGTCGGCACTCCTTGAAGCCATGCAGGAAAAGCAGGTCACCATCGACCGCCGGACCCGTGCTTTGCCCCGACCTTTTATGGTTATTGCCACCCAGGTCATGACCGGCGGTGAAGGTACTTATCCGCTGACCGATGTCCAGGTGGACCGCTTCCTGCTGCGCATTTTGAGCCGCTACCCCGAACCCGAAGAGGAGAAAATGGTGATATCTAATATCGACCGGATTGATGAGCCCGAAATCCAGGTGGTTGCCACTTTCGAAGAGATTATCGAAAGTCAGTCCGTAGTGAAGCGCGTCCATGTAGCCCCGGATATCGCGGAATATATTGTCTCGCTGGTCAATTCCCTGCGCTCCGACCCGGATGTGGTTTCGGGACCTGGGACTCGCAGCAGCATCGCCCTCTATAAATGTGCCCGGGCCATGGCTTTGCTCGACGGCCGGGATTATGTGATTCCGGATGATATCAAGCATCTGGCCCCAGCGGTGATAGAGCACCGGTTGAGGGTCAGGCCTGAAGCCGAAATGGATGATGTGACACCGTCCGTGATTTTACAGAGAGCTCTGGAAAAAGTGCCGGTCCCCCGGTTTTAAGATAGATTTTGTCATTACTTCCCCCCTTTCGTAAAGTGAGTTCAGGAGGCATTTTCCAACCCGGTTATGTTATTAACGAAATCCACAACCATAATTAAAATCTACGTCGCCCTGGCCTTGGCAGCCGCTGCAGTGCTTTCACCGCTGGCCCTTTCCTGGGTCCCGGTCGTCCTGCTGGCCTGGTACCTCTTCCAGTGGCGCCGGCCGCTCTCACCTGTGCTCGGCCTCCTGACTCAATATTTTCTTTTTTTCGCCCTCGGCCTCCTGTTCTCTCTGGTTGTCCCGCCGTCTCTGGAGCCCCTGTTCTCCCTGCCCGTGCTGATCCTGGTCGTCCACAGCCTGGAAAAATCCGCAGCTACGTTGAAATACCGCACCACCCGCCGCCCGAGGAGCCTGACCGGGACAGCGGTGATGCTTCTGACGGTGGCGCTGGCGGCGCTCCTGGTCTCTCTGGCCATTGCCAGTTTGACCCTGCTTCTGCAAAGCGTGATAGCCCTTTTGTTCTTTACCGCTCTGGGAATCCATATCTGCTGCCGGTTCCCGGTGAAACCGGTCGCAGAAGCCCGCCTCCAGTTACGTGTTCTGGCCGGGAAAGAAGAATCGGTCCGGGTACGGCTTGATTCCCGCACCCGGATTGGCGGCTTGCTGTACATCCAGACCATACAGGACTGGGCCTCCGTGAAAACCCGCAGCCTGTCTTTTAACGGCGGTCTTCCTGATCTTCAAATGACTGTCAGCCCCTCCCTTTCCGGCATTCGGGTAGTCCGACTCCAGGGTTATGCCATTGACCGCTGGGGACTGTTGCAGAGTCGATTTGAAATTGAGCCGGTGGAAATCCTTGTCATCCCCCGTGCCAGGTACGCTGAATGGCTGGCCCGAAAATACCTCTCCGGTACCCGGCCGGGAGCTTTACCGCTGCTGTCCAGCCTGGGGTCGTTGAATGGCCAGCGCGGGCTCAGACAGGGACTGGAATACTACGGCAACCGGCTGTATCAACCCGGCGACAGTCTGAAAAACATTAGCTGGAAGCATTCTTCCAAATACAATGAACTGGTAAGCCGGGAGTATACTGAATTCCAGGGACAGCCGGCGGTTATCCTGGTCAATTTGACCGCCGGAGATGCCGAGGAAGCCGATAAGCTGGCTTATAATCTGGTCGCGGCAGCCCTGACCCTGGCTCAGGAGGAGATCCCCGCAGCCCTAGCAGCTTATAACCGTGAGAAAGTCGTGGTTACCACCGACCAGTTAGACAGGTCCCGGCTTGTATTACACTGCCTGCAATTAGTGAAGGAGATAGAGATTGTGGATAATCCGATAAAATATCTCGAGCCGCCCGATATCAACCGGCTGCAGTCCAATCTTCGCCGGGTTAGTCAGGCGGACAGCCCGCCGGCCCGTGTGCTGGCCGGATTGCTCCGTATGGAGTACCAGAGCTTAAGCCTTATTGCTAAAACCAGCCCCTGTACCGGGGCTTTATCCAGGTTTATGGATAAAGGCGGCAGCAAGGCTACCTTCGTAGTAATCTCCGGATATAATCATGATGCTGAAGCCCTATCTTTTAATACCTATATACTGTCCAGGAACGGTAATTCTGTCATTAACCTGGATTAGTATGCCAGCATAACTTCCACCCAACCGCCTGTACTCTCCGCTTGCTGGCCTTTTCCACTGATGCGGTCCGGTGCCCTCCTGCTGGCTTCTTTCTCTAGTGCAGTTCAGAGCGCCCCACCGGCGTTTTTCTTTGACCCGGCCTTGAATCTCTATCCGGACATCTCGGCTAACACTACGGTTGCATATAGGCGATTTTTAAATCACCTATGTGGTCTTATACTACTTTAGCACTCCACGCTCAAAGTGCGATGTAGTATTATGAAATTGTTATACGACTTATGAAGTGCTGGCTATGCATGAAGGTGAAGAAAAGAGGCTGAAAAGGTGGTAACATCTAAAGGCGCTCCGGGTCTAACGACCCTCCGCGCATCTCCCCCCCGCGAAGCCCCAGAGGTGTAATCACCCCAAAGCGAAAATGTCGTAGGTAGGTGTAATGGTATAAGTTTAAATTAAGGGCATAGAATATGAGCTGATCCTTTTTGACGTCTTTGCTGGTTTTATGAGATTTCTAAAATCTGGTTGATCTGTGGCTCTGATTTTAGCTAACTTTTGCTATTATGTACTAAGTAACTGTAACCCTATAAAGACAACTGGGAAGTTACGTGAAAATTAAGTGCGAATAGTACACAAAAAGTTGGCGCTATTTTGGCGTTAAACTGTTTAAAACATGTTGGTAGACAATGGTATGCTAGACGTCTAAATGGTATATAGTGAAAAAGGGATTTAGCCTCGTGTGTCTAATAGCTTAGAATTCGAAGACCGATGCTCTATCCGCTGAGCTACGGGCGCATGCTTTAAAACAGGTGATTATCAGGCTTCCTGAAACAAGGGACGGCGGTATGTCGGCTGTCCGCTTTTACCGTGGAAACTACACTTTATACTATCACGAACACCAAGGATCCGCAAAGACAGGGTCAAGCCGGGTACCTGTGTCAGTTTACTGGGAAAGCAGGACAGGTCATATTGCGAAGTTTATTGACCCAGGGACGCGAGGCATGCGGGCCAACCAGAGCCGGTACACTGGCCTCTAACCACTTCTGATGTCCATTAGACTGTACTGTGGTTCTTATCCGTGGAGTAATCATCTTTTTGGGGGGAGTCGGTCTTGTTCTAAGACAAAATGGCGCGATCTCTCCATTGGCTGCCAATTGGATAGCTTTATGCATCCGTAGAGCTCCTGCTATGGTCCAGCTTAACCCTTGTTTCTTCATCCGGTTCGCTACCAGTTTATCCTCATTGGATTCCATACATCCCATCCCTCTTCCTGCTATCTGGATTCGGTTACGCCAGTCCTGGCCTTTTTCCAGATTTCTCTCGACATACTTCCGGGCATTAGAGGCTCCCGCTCTATCCCTGGGGACTAGAGTATCCATTAGTTGGCGAGCCGTCTCGGTTTCCCCTGCCCGAATCGCCTCATAAATGGCTCGCCCTCCTTGCCAACCCCGACCACAAGCCCGGGATAAATGGAAACCATCTAGCTGTCTAATCGAGCCTGCAAACTCTTCTAACCCACTATCTATCCAGCCGGCGCCGTCTCCTCCAATGACAATCTTTTCCAGATGACTTAAATCCCAATAGCGACTCCATTCCAGGCTTACTCCTTCCCAGAAAGCGGTCTCCTCATCGCCCTGATAGTAGACTTTCTTATTTAACAGACGATAGCGCTCTTCTTTCCCGGATAGCCTTTCCCAGCCTTCATAAGCGATCCCATTCTTTAATTCATATTGCGTTTGCTCGTCCCTCTGCAGATGCACCCAGATCCCATCAGATTCAGTAAACAAAATGGGTATTTTACGCTTGCCTGAAGGCGGTAATTCCCCTCGGCCATAGATAGCCTGACAGTCTGTTTTTTCCTGCTCGATCGCCTGCTGGGCCGTCTTTTGGAGTAAGCGCTGGATGGTCCGGGCAGACAGCACCGCCGCAGTCAGCTTGGAGAGGGTTTTACTTACCTTATTAAAGGATTTCTCCGTAGCGAACTCCACCAGACTCTCCTGAAGACTGGGAGTAGCTAGCTGTTTAGGATGCCAGCCCAGGTATTCATCCAGTAAGTAATGATACTCTCCCCTATCATCCTGATAAAGCCGGCGGCTGATTGTTAAATCTCCAAAACGAGTAGCTAGAGTCCGCTTATTAAAGCCTTTAACCTCCCAGGAGGAAGGATGACTGGCAAACAAGCGGTCATCCATAGCCTTAAGACGCTTTAGAGCTTTCTTGCGCGCTGCTTCACAGCCTTCCCGATAACTCTCTTCCTCCCACTTGAAATCCTGCCGGTTAACCTCCTTTTCTCTCTCCCATTCCTGCGTTATACTGATATTACCCATCCACCCCGTATCCTTTCTTTGTAGTCTCCAATTACAATCAGGATACCGTGGATGGGCTTTTCTTTGCCATCCCTGTAATCTGCTACAGGTACGAGGGTTTCTTCTGTGGTAAGATTCTGGGTGATCTTGGAGTAGACGTTATCAAAGTGGAAAGACCCGGAGGAGACCCGGCTAGAAATAGAAGCCCCTTTTATCAGGACAAAATAAGTTCAGAAACCAGCTTGTTTTGGTTGGCTTATAATGTCAACAAAAGAGGGATAACCCTGGATATTGAGAGGCAAGACGGTCAGGAAATCTTCAAACATCTGGTAATGAAATCGGACATAGTTATTGAATCTTTTCCCTGCGGCTATCTAAATAATTTGGGGTTAGGGTATTCAGAGTTAAATAAAATAAATCCTAGGATTATCATGGCTTCCATTACCCCTTTCGGCGCAACCGGGCCTTATAAAGACTATAAGTCCTGTGAGCTGGTAAATATGGCTATGAGTGGATTAATGAATTTAAGCGGCGATCCCGACCGTGCCCCCGTCATTATAAGCTTTCCCCATGCCTGTTTAAACGCCTCATCCCAGGCCGCAGTAGCCTTATTAGGTGCCTGTTACTGGAGGGAGGAAAGCGGCAAAGGGCAATATATAGATGTGGCAATCCGAGAAAGCATAATCCAAATGATTGCCCAGACCTTGGCTCATTGGGAGATAAACCGCGTTGAGGTACACCGGGCAGGACAATTTCGGATTGGTTGGGGGCCAGGGCTGGTAAGACAAATATGGCCCTGTAAAGACGGCTTTGTTATCTTCTTACTGGGTGGAGGCAGGGTCCGGTCCAAACCCAATCAAGCACTGGTAGAATGGATGGATTCTGAAGGCTTGGCGAGTGAATATATTAAGAAGATAAATTGGGAAGAGTTTGATATGGCTAATGTCACTGAAGAAATTATCAAGTCCGTTGAAGACGCTATTTATAAATTCTTTATTAGCCATACCAAAAATGAGCTCTTTGAGGGTGGGTTAAAAATGCGGGTAGATGTTTATCCTGTGAATGACCCTAAAGATATAGCTGAACAGATTCAACTTAAAGCACGAAATTATTGGACTGAAGTTGAACATCCGGAACTAGGAGCAAAGCTGGTTTATCCGGGTGATTTCGTAAAATCCTCAGAAATGCGCATCGGAATAAAACCTGCCCCGAGAATCGGGGAACATAACCCGGAAATCTATATCAAAGAACTAGGTTTTTCAGAGAAAGAGTTCGCCACACTAAAGCAAAGCGGGGTCGTCTAGAAAATCACCACTAATAGGAATAAATGATGGCTAATAAAGCACTTGAAAATGTAACAGTAGTGAATTTTGGCTGGGTGTTAGCCGCTCCCGTGACCGGGAAATATTTGGCCGATATGGGAGCTAAGGTTATTCGCATCGAATCAGAGCATAGGCTAGACCCTTTAAGAACAAATACTCCCTATAAAAACAATATTCCAGGCTTTAATCGGAGCGCTTATCATGCTCTGTATAACGCTAATAACTACAGTATCGTTCTTAATCTGAAGCATCCCAAAGGTGTAGAAATAGCTAAGAGGCTAGTAGCCAAGAGTGATATTGTGATCGAAAACTTTACGTCCGGAACAATGAATCGATTAGGTCTGGGCTATGAAGAGCTTAAAAAAGTCAAGCGAGATATTATTATGCTAAGCCTAAGTATGCAGGGACAGACCGGCCCTTATGCATCCCACTTAGGTTTTGGAAACCAGTTAACCGGTCTAACCGGTTTTACTCATCTTACCGGATGGCCAGATAGAGGACCTGTCCAACCTTATGCCGGTGTAACAGACTGCTGTGCTCCTTCACTCGGCGCCGCTATTATCCTGGCAGCGCTTTTATATCGTAAGAAGACTGGCAAAGGGCAATATCTGGATTTATCCCAAAATGAAGCCAGTATCCACTTTCTAGCTCCCTTGATGCTAGATTATTTTTCCAGCGGACGTATAGCCAATCGGTCTGGAAATGAGTGTGATTACGCGGTTCCCCACGGGGCTTTTCCCTGTAAGGGCGAAGATAGCTGGTGTGCAATCGGAGTGTTCTCGGACAAGGAATGGGAAGCTTTTTGCACGGCATCAGGGAAACAGGATTGGTTTAACAAACCTGAATACAGTACACTATTAGGCCGGAAAAGAAATCAACAAGAGTTAAATTTGAAGATTGCCGAATGGACTCAGAATTTCACGGCCAAAGAGGTAATGGAACTTTTACAGGCAGCTGGGATAGCCGCAGGGGTAGTCGAGAAGCCCAAGGATTTATTTGAGGACCCTCAACTGAATCATCGTAAACATTTTTGGTATCTAAACCATGCCGAATTAGGGAAATACCCTCATTTAGGAGAATCTTTTCAGATGTCTGAAACTCCGATTGAAGGATATCTACCTGCACCTCAGTTAGGGGAGCATACAGAATACGTATGCACCCAGATTTTAAAGATGACCGACGATGAATTTGTTGAGATATCCCAGGAAGGTGTCTTTGAATGAACTTAGAAATCAGGTGTTTTAAAAATTACACTTCAGCACATGATCTTGAACCGAATTTACTAAGGGATAATTCCGGTTTGGTATATGTTTAAATTTTAATATCATGGCAAGAGGAGGCATTATGGATGCTGCATTAGTTTTTGCACAATACTTCGCAAATGCGAAATATGACGACCTACCACCGTTGGTAGTTGAATCAGAGAAGATGCAACTCTTGGATACTCTCGGTGTAGCTTTGGCGGGAATGGCTAAACCTGGAATTGTAGAATTATTTAATTTGATCAAGCATTGGGGAGGCAGGCGTGAAAGCACAATCATAGGTTATGGAATAAAGGTTCCCGCTCCCAATGCCGCCCAAGTTAATGCCAGCATGAGTCATGCTCTTGATTACGACAATGGCAATCCGAAGACTATGGAACATACGGGTACAGTAATAATACCCACGTGCTTGGCAGTAGCAGAACAAAAAGGGAAAGTCAGTGGTAAGAGTTTCATTTTGGCTTCCGCCTTAGGTACCGAGTTAATGTGTAGGCTAGGGCTAGCAACAAGACCGACATCGAATATAGCTCTGTCCAACTGGCATTTTACTCCTCTATATGGCTATATGGCGGCAGCTGTATCTGCGGGGAAATTACTGGGGTTGAATGAAAACTTGATGGCTAACGCTCTAGGTCTTGCATATCATCAAACGGCAGGAAATCATCAAGGAATGACAGAGGGCACGATGGCCAAACGCATGGGACCCGGATTTGCAGCTAAAGGGGGCATCACAGCAGCTTTTATGGCTAAAAGGGGTATTGACGGCGCGAAAAACAGTCTTGAGGGACCCGCTGGATTATTTAATTTGTATCATCAGGGAGATTACGATCCAAAAATCTTGATACGAGACCTTGGAAAGGTATTCGAAAGTACCGGTGTTCGTACTAAACTATATCCATGCTGCGGTATTACTCACGTTTTCATAGATGCAGCCTTGTCCTTATCAAATGAGTATAAAATAAAACCGTATGAGATAGACCAGATTATCATTTATGGCGGCGAAGGAGGAAATAGGCTATCTACGCCTATCGAGGAAAAGCGTAAGCCGAAGACTTTTATTGATGCTCAGTTCAATGTACCGTGGGTGGTAGCTACTGCTTTTGTCAGGGGCAAACCTTCCATGGAACATTTCACTGATGAAGCTATTCAAAGTAAAGACATCTTGGAAGTAACTGCGAAAATTAGATATGAA
>JAQULX010000084.1 GCA_028718465.1 Dehalococcoidales bacterium
ATAGCTCTGCCTTACGCTGAGAAGGTTGGAGGTTTTTTGGATGATATGCATATCCAGATGCCGCCTTTAAATTTGGTAAATTCAGGACGGCTTCATGCTTATATAGACCGATTCTGGGATGAGCGTGAAATATTAAAGAAAAAAATTGTCGAAACGCTTCCCGGGCTAATCAAACAGGCGCGTAAAACAAACCATATTGCTGTAAAACTTCTTACCAAAAGCCAAGAGAAAGTTGGGGACCAGGTTTGATGCTGCCATACAGTAGTCGAAAAGATAAACAATATCAGTAATAAGCCAGGCTGAACTTACACTGGCACTGCGGAAAGTCAGGATCGTTTTGGGAAGGCAAATTAGGAATTTCCCTGGCAAAATCCTGTTTCATGCATTTACCGGGGGCACTACTTCTTATACCTGCGAAGCTATCCCTTAATTACACCCAGCGGCCGGGTCCGGGCAATAATCCTGGAGATGCCGGAATTTTGGACCACCTCAACCACCCTGGATACATCTTTATAGGCCTCTGAAGCCTCTTCCGCCAGTTCAGGAATGCTGCCGGCTCTCACGATAATCCCACGGCTTTCCAGTTCCAAAAGCACTTCCTTACCTTTGAGTTCGCGTTTGGCGGCGGACCGGCTCTTGGCCCTTCCTGCCCCATGGCAGGTTGAGCCGAAGGTGTCCAGCATCCCCTTCTCAGTCCCTGTCAGGATATAAGAGACTCGCCCCATGTCACCGGGAATCAACACCGGTTGGCCTATCCGGCTATATTTGGCAGGCAGTTCAGGGTGGCCAGGCGGAAAAGCTCGAGTCGCCCCCTTACGGTGAACGCAAAGAGTTTGAGGCCTTCCATCGATGGAATGTTCCTCTATCTTGGCGATATTATGGGCCACATCATAAACTCCCTCTAAGCCTGCTTCCTCCTCACAAACCCCCAGGGCCTGACAGAACGATTCCCTGACCCAATGGGTGATGCACTGGCGATTGGCCCAGGCGAAATTGGCTGCGCAGCGCATTGCAGAGAGATACGCCTGACCTTCCGGTGAACTGACAGGGCAGCAAGCTAACTGGCGGTCAGGGACCTGGATATTATACTTGAACATAGCCCGGGTCATTTCTTTAAGATAATCGCTGGCTACCTGGTGTCCGAGGCCACGTGAACCGCAATGGATAAGCAGCATTACTTGATTAATCCGGTCTATTCCCATTACCCGGGCTATCCCGCTATCAAAAATTTTATCTATTGCCGCGACTTCAAGAAAATGGTTTCCTGATCCCAGAGTGCCTATTTGAGGTGATCCTCTGTCTTTGGCCCGGCGGCTTACCGTCTTCGGATCAGCCTCAGTCATACGTCCATTTTCCTCGGAAGTTTCGAGGTCTTCACTCTTCCCGTAACCATTCTTCACGGCCCAGAATGCGCCTTCAGCCAGTACTTCATCAATCTCGCCTTCAAGGAGACTGATTCTTCCCTTTGAACCCAAACCGGAAGGAATATTTTTATATAGAGTATCCAACAGCACTTTTATTTTGGGATACACCTCATCATAGGAAAGATCGGTCTTTAATAACCTGACGCCGCAGTTTATGTCAAAGCCGACCCCTCCAGGCGAGACCACGCCATCGCTTCCGCCGGTTGCAGCTACACCGCCGATCGGGAAACCGTAACCCCAGTGAATATCCGGCATGGCCAGCGAATACTTTACAATACCCGGAAGAAAAGACACATTGGCCACCTGCTCGGGAGCCTGGTCTTCCACGATATCCTCCAGCATGTCCTGACTGGCGTAGATGACTCCGGGAACCCGCATTCCGGCTTTGAAACTCAGCGGTATTCGCCAGCGAAAATCATCTATTTTCTCCAAATTCCCTCTCCACCTTACCACGGCAACCTCCTAGACATCCAGGATGACTCGCACTTCGTTTTTCTCCTTGTCCACTTTAAGCATATGGTAGGTGGCTGACTTCACGCCCAGATTAAGCTGATGGCGGGCGGGATCGTATTTCTCCCCAAGGCATTTTGCCTTTAGGGTATTTTCATCCAGATGTGTAATATCGAACTTCGTAAAGATGATTCCTTCTGTGTCGAAATAATAAATAAGGCTATTCAGCCATTCTACCAGCAAGACTTCAATGTCAGATTCCTCGACTTCGATTATGCGCAATTCATTATCGCCGACCTTACTCAATTCAGTGATGATAGAAAACATGGCATAAGCCGCATTGGAGAATGCCTCTGCCAGGTTATGGCCGTAGGCAGTTAACCCTACATCTGCCGTATGCTCGATTAATTCGTATCGTTTCATTCTATCTCTATCAAACATTATACAAATAATGAATGTGTTCTCAGACAGCAGTGTGCTGACATGAAATGTACCGGGACCATATCTCCCGTTCTTCAAAAGCAAATATTATATACTTAGAATTAAGGGCAATGAGTCAGATCAATATTATTGAAACTGAAACCTGGTAAAAATAATCGATGACTGCGAACAGATAACCTATTATATTACAACTGAGAAAAATAAATAATCACTCCACACAGGATTATATCGGCGTGGTCATCAACTCTTTCCAAGACAGTCCGGTCCGAGTACGGGAACCCAGGTATACAAAAAAAAGAGAGGGCTGCAGTTAAACATCTGGTACCTGCTGACACTCGGATTGCCTTGATCGTCAACAAGCAGCATGCTATCCATCATGTGGAAGAGGTAGGCTACATAGAATCCCCGGTAAGGATAGATTTAATATTAAAGGAGATTGATGTTGCTGATCTTTTTCAAAAAGTGAATAGCCGTCATTTCCGTACAAATCATATCCGGGCAATTCATGACACTCGGGTGATGGGGAACAAAGCTCACTATTTTTTAAAAGGGCTGTGGACCGGGGCGTATTCCGCCCAGGTCTCATCCTGACTCAATCGTGCCTTTGGGTCCCATGATTGATTTAATCCAGAGGATAGGCCCAAAATACCGGGAGGTGATTCATATGTTTGAGAGGATTTTAGTTCCCTTAGATGGTTCCGAGGTATCGGAAATGGTAGTGCCTTATGCTGTCGAGATGGCTTCAATGTTCAACTCATCAATTGTTATTGCCGGAGCTTCTGATTCTTCCGGCTGGCAAGCCGTGGTAGAATGCCGCTCTTACCTGGAAAATCAGAGTAAGAAGATCGCAGGTAAGAAACCGGTGCTGGTGGTTCGTCCCAACCTGTAATCTATCTGAAATTTCACCTGCTGTAACCCCGGTTTGAAATGATCAGGTTTCAGCCCAACGATTGCCTGCATATTGGTATGCAATCTTAGCAGCTTGCGATGGGGTTTTTCCATTAAGCGATTCCTGGGTTAAATAATAATTATAATATAACATCCAACCCTTTAAGACTAATTGAACCATATCGTTTAATTTGAGGCTGTTCATAAGAATCCGCCTTCTTTTAAGCATGGCTAGCCAAAACCTGGAAAACTTCATTTTTTCCTTTCTTGCCAAGGGTTCGATTTTAATATTACGAGCGTCAGCACCCAGAGTGATCTCCAACCCCTTTTGAAATTTAGCGATACTCCTGGTTATTAACACCTCAGGATTAATCCGAGCTCTATCAATAGTAGAATCTATCAGTATTTTTATATCTTCAAGGTTTCGGTTATATGATAAATTTGATGCGAGCAAATAATGAGTTAAAGCATCTAAAATATCCAACATCCAGTATTGCCTACCGCCAATCTTAATCGTGCTTTCATAGACTAGCCAGATATTTCCTACTTCCGGCTGATGATTTTTTATACTTTGTTGACCTTGTAAACTAATACGTCGTACCCATCGCAAGATAGTGGAATTAGAGGGATAGCAATTATAATCTTCTTCAAGTTGCTGTCGGATTAATTTCAGTGGCATACCTTTATAAAACATCGCTAAGGCAGAATTCACTGCAGGTAATGTTATTTTTGTCCCCGGATGAGTTTGGTTATCGGTAGACTTTCTTTTACATTCTTTACACCACCACTGTTATATATTTTTATAGAAACCGTATTTAGAAATGTCTTTAGAGTTGCAATATTGATATCGGACCTCAACCAGTATGATATTAAAAGGAGTCTTGTCTTTAAATTTCTCCCAGGCTTCAAGAAAATCCTGATTATTTTTTATCGTTAATAAATATTTGGTCACGAAGGTAATATAACACATTCAATCTTATAAGTGTAAGCAATTAGAAAATAGTTGGTTTAAAAATAGATTTTGTCTCTTTCGGACAGTAGTGTTTAGTTTCAACCATTATAGAATGGTTGAAATATAAAAATGAATTGACACCAATTTCATTTACTTTGTATCATTCTCGAAAAGGTTTAACTATCAGGATGGTTGGAACAATCGCGTTTCTGATAAAATCCAATTATTATCTCTCGGTGTTGATTAGAGCGACTTCTTCTGTCCGGGCTCTTACAAATTGATAATCTACACGCTAAGTTTAACCATTCTGATGGGATATCGATAATCTCTCTTCTTTAAAATGTGTAAATAATAAATATATTTTTGGAGGTAGTTATGTCCATTAGTTCATATAAATTACTCGAGCCTTTGAAATTAGGGCAGGTTACCCTGAAAAATCGTATAGCACTCGCTCCAATTGGATCCTGGTATGCTCCTCCTGACGGGTATTGCAACCAGAGACTTATTGATTATTATGTCCGATATGCTAAAGGTGGAGTAGGACTTATCATAGGCGAGTTTTTACGTGTCAATGATACTGATAGTGCATATGCTGCTAATATGGCTATTCCCAACAACCGCTATATCTACGGCTATGCCGAACTGGCGGAATCAGTCCATAATGAAGGTGCCTGCATGGTATTCCAAATTGGCCACGCCGGAGGCAATACCCGACCTGATCAGATTAATGGTTTAACGCCTATCGCACCCTCTCCTTTTGTCAATCATGACGGTGTAACGACACGTGAGATGACGCTGGAGGATATCCAGAGAGTTCAGAATGATTTTGTCTCCACTGCCTCCAGGTTACAGATTGCAGGCTTTGATGGAGTGGAGCTGCATACTGCTCATGGCTATCTGCTAAGTGAATTTCTCAGTCCTAGATACAATCACAGAAAAGACGCCTATGGCGGATCCCTGGAAAACCGGTCCCGGATCATCGTAGAAATCTATGATCGCATACGTGCTATATGCGGCGCTAACTTTATCATTGGTCTCAGGGTCAATGTCAATGAGAATTTCCCTGGACATATGGACGGACTGATTATGGAAGACGTGGTGGCCTACGCCAGGATGATGCAATCCCGAGGGATAGATTACATCAGCTGCAGCGGCGCGGATATTATCAACCAGAAAGCGGCCTGCCCTACCATGTACATGGCAAGGGGATATAATATCGCCAATACCGAAATAGTAAAGAAAGCGGTTAAGGTTCCGGTAATATGTGCCGGTGGTTTTAATGTTGAGTTGGGTGAGCAAACCCTCCGTGAAGGAAAAGTAGACCTGGTCGCTATAGCCAGGGGATTGATTGCTGATCAAGATTTACCCCGTAAATTAATGGAAGGCCGGATTGAAGATATTCGTCCTTGTATCCTGGGAGGAATTGGTTGCCAGAGCAGGGCTCGTTTCAATCGTACCTTAAAATGCGAAATTAACCCGAGCATCGGTGTAGAATCGATGATTAATAATGCGAACACACCAGCCATTCACCCAAAGAAAGTAGTGGTGATTGGAGGTGGGCCGGGTGGTATGGAAGCTGCCAGATTAGCCGCTCATCGTGGTCATAAAGTAACGATTTATGAGAAGACCCATGAGCTAGGTGGGCGTCTGATTGAGGCTTCAATACCCGAGTTTAAGAAAGACATCCGTCCACTCATCGCCTGGCTAAAGACTCAGATTCAAAAAGAAAAAGTGGAAGTTAAATTAGGTATTGAAGCTACTCCTGAATTGTTTAATAAGGAAAAGCCCGATGTACTGATCGTATCTATTGGTGCGGAATATTCCCTGCCTGAGGAAATAATCAAAGATAAAGTTAATATTCTTGTGCCGGAAGAAGTAACTATCGGCAAAAAGAAGGTTGGAGATAGGGTTATAGTAACCGGTGGAGGTTCCATCGGCTGTGACCTGGCTATTTATCTGGCTGAGAGCCAGAAAAAGCACGTTACTCTAACTACTCGCCAGGATGAGGTCATGAAAGATTATGATGAGATCTTAACTGCCATCAGTATCAGGGAGAGACTGTCAACCGCCGGTGTGAAAGTGAAGACCGGAGTAACTCTTCAAGGCTTTTCCGCGGGCAAAGCCGCCTTCCTGGACGGAGAAGGGATTACCTGGCAACTAGATGCAGACACCGTAGTGGTGTCGGGAGGTTTGGCACCGAGATCGGATGCCGCTGTCATGTTCGAGAAATCGGCTTCTAAAGTTTATTACATTGGAGATTGTGTTAAGGTGGGCAGAATCTGGGATGCTTTCCATACCGCATGGCGAGCAGTATTGGATTTCTAATTATTTCTGTTTATATCTGTCAAATCTTTTTCCTCCTTGAAGCTGGCTCCGGTTACTACCACTTAACCGGAGCCATGCCATTTTAAAGAGACGTTCCAAAGAGAACCTAATCTCTAAAGATTAGAAGGTAAAGTTAGAATCGAACATCCTTATACACTGCCATAGCAGTTATTTGGATTTAAGAAAGAACATTTTTGTCACTGAAGTTGTCAATATGTAATGCTAGAATTAGTGGGAAATCCTTAGAATAGAGATAAAGATAAATACCAAATGGTCCTCCGAAATGAAGCTGCTGCGTAAATTCGTATTAAGTTATTTTGTTAAAAAAGTTATGGAAAACGATGAGATTGGATACACAGGTTATTTCAAATAATGTTAGCCCCGGAAGGTCAGTGCTCATTGCCACCCTGCTGGTGAACCTGACTATATCGGTTATGACCTCTTCCTTAAATGTTTCTCTTCCGGTGATGAACCGAGAATTTCAAGCCAGCGCGGTTTCTCTTACCTGGGTAGTTACAGCTTATGTATTAGCGATAGCTGTCTTTTCGGTTCCTTTCAGCAGAATTGCGGATATTATCGGCAGAAAAAAGATTTTCCTGATCGGCGCAGTCATATTCACTATCATTTCGGCTATTACGCTCTTTTCCCAATCAATTATTATGGTTATCATCTGCCGCTCCATTCAAGGCATAAGCAGTGCCATGATGCAAGGTGTTGCCATAGCCATGCTTACGGCTTCCTATCCCTCCAGCCAACGCGGCAGAGTACTGGGATTAAGCGCAGGCACTATTTTTTTCGGGCAGTCCATTGGCCCCTTTATAGGGGGATTACTAACCGAACATCTGGGCTGGAGAAGTATATTTGGAGTAGGTGTTATTACAGGATTAACCGTTGTATTGATTACAATCTGGAAGGTAAAAGCGGAGTGGATAGAAGCCAGAGGAGCCAAGTTCGACTATAAGGGTGCTGCGATCTATTGCCTGGCATTGGTAACGTTGATATATGGAATTTCCCTGCTTCCTGATACTATCGGAATTATCCTGGCAGTAATTGGGGTAACTAGCTTACTGGCTTTTATAAAGTGGGAAAGCTTTGAGAAGAGCCCGATGCTGGATGTGAATACCTTTCGTAACAATACGGTTTTCATTCTAGCCAATGTGGCTACCTTTGTTCTCTATTGTGCCAACTATGCCGTGCTGTTTCTTTTAAGCTTCTATTTGCAATATATCAAAGGTTTTACTGCTGACATTGCGGGATTGATCCTTCTGATTCAACCCTTAACTCAAGCGGCTCTTTCTCCTTTAACCGGTAGACTATCGGACCGCGTGGAACCTCGCATTGTGGCTTCGATCGGAGTGGCGCTAACCATGATAGGTGAAGTCTCACTAATTTTCTTAAGTAATACCACCCCGGTTGTATATATATGTATGATATTGATAGTTTTAGGAATTGGTCAGGCTTTTTTCAGTTCTCCAAATACTAACTCTATTATGAGTTCAGTTACTCCCAGACACTATGCTATCGCAGCTTCCATGGCTAACACTACCAGGACCCTGGGAAATACCGTAAGTATGAGTATTACCATGATAGTGTTTGCTCTGGTGATTGGAGAAATCTCTCTTACCCCTGATTACGCAGACTCGTTGTTAACCAGTCTCAGAATTATTTTCACGATCTTTTCGGTGTTGTGCCTGTTTGGTGTTTTTGCTTCCCTGGCTAAAGGTGTCAGGGGACGGGAGATAGAAGGAGAAACCAAGTAATCAACGAATCCTCTACACCTGCATCGTCCCTAAAATGACCTGTCCCAAAAACGATACCGACTATATTTTGTCGTGATGAGAAAAAATAGAATATTTTCCAGGTCCACGAATGCGACAGTATAGCTGACAAACTGGTATACTATAGTGTATGTATTTATTAATACATACATTACAATAAAAGGAGGAATTATGACGCAGAAAAAAGTCAAGGACCCCAATCTCAAGGTACTACCATCTTCTCTAACACCAATTATCGATGGAAAGCATGTTACACGTACAACTGGTGGTGAAATTGATCACATATATGCGGCTACAGGTCAAGTTACGACCAAAGTTCCGCTGGCCGGTGCGGCTGAAATCGATGCAGCGGTAAAATCGGCCCAGGCTGCTTTTCCGGGTTGGCGCAATTTTAATCCCGTTCAGCGTGCCGATTTGTTACGTAAATGGGCCAAGCTGATGGAAAATAATCTGGAGGAACTGGCCCAGATCGGTACACTTGAAAATGGTACCGCAATAAATACTTCTAGGGGCAACGTCCGGGGTGGAATCGGCGCCATCCAATATACTGCCGGCTGGGCTGATAAGATCGTAGGTGAACTTATAACTCAAATGCCGATGCAGTCCTATTTCTATACCCTTATGGAGCCCTACGGGGTAGTTTTGAACATCCTGCCCTTTAACTCTCCACTGGCCCAATTCTGCTCGATTACCAGTTGTGCCCTGGTTTCGGGAAACTGTGTGGTAGTAAAACCCTCGTCCAGCACTCCTTTCAGTTCACTGCGCTATGGAGAGCTGATAGCGGAAGCCGGATTTCCTCCGGGTGTAGTCAATATTGTACCTACCGGTGAAAAAGGCGGAGAAGCCCTATGTAGCCATCCTGGAATAAACAAAATCTCTTTAACCGGAAGTGTGGCTGCGGCCCGAAAAATTATGACCTATGCCGCCCAAAATATCACCCCTGTGGCTTTGGAGCTAGGTGGTAAGTCTCCTAGCATTATTTTTAACGATATTGATCCAAAGGATGCGGTTTCCTTCTTTATTGATGCATCTATCGTCCGGAATGCGGGACAATCC
>JAQULX010000085.1 GCA_028718465.1 Dehalococcoidales bacterium
GACATGTTGACTCGTTTGGGTGAGTGCTGCCACCCATCCCCCGGTGACGCTATTATCGGCTATATCACCCGCAGCCGCGGTGTGACGGTTCATAAACAGAATTGTCCCAATATAATACATGAGAGGGAGAAGGAAAGGTTGGTTGAGGTGGAATGGGGTCAGGCTGAAACTGTGTACCCCGCCAAAGTCCAGGTGGAAGCCTGGGACCGGGTGGGGCTGATAAGAGATATCACGGCGGTGGTGGCGGAAGAAAAAGTAAATATCACTTCGGTGAGTTTCTCCAACCGTGATGATAATACTACCTCCACCTGGCTGACGCTGGAAACCAAAGGCCTGGCACAACTGTCCCGGATCATGGAAAAGGTTGAAGGAATCAGGGGAGTAATCAGCGTGAGCCGCGTCGGTGATGTCGCAGAATTAGAATCGTCTGCCCCGGAGGACCGGGCGCCTGAATTTGCTAAAAATGTGAAAAAAGGATAGGATAACAGAAGTATATTATCAGGAGGGTCACTTGCCGACTACTAAAACAGCAGAGAAAGAGATGCGTGCCGCTGGAAAAAGGAAAGAGCGCAATAAGTCATCTCACAGCCAGACCAAGACCAAAGTGGTCAATGCCCTAGAAAGCATTACTTCGGGCAATCTCAAGGCCGCTGAAGATGATGTCAGGGCTGCCGTCAGCGCCCTGGATAGAGAGGCCGAAAGAGGTAAAATTAATCGCAATAACGCTGCCCGCCGCAAATCAAGATTAATCAAGAAGTTGAACAAAGCCACGGCATCTACCGACGCCAAGGTCCAAAAATAGCCTCCAAGCAGGCACTTCCGACTTCTGTTTTCCGGCATTGAAAAGCGGGATTTAGAACACCAGGGAATATATACGTATAAGATAGTAGCGGCGAGGGGAACCTGGCAGCGGGGTAAAGAGTGCGGAATGAGGACATTATCACCCAGGCAGCAAAGGATTCTGAGTTTTATCCGCCAGTTCCTGGCGGATAAGTCCTATCCCCCCACCATCAGGGATATTGGCAGCGGATGCGGCATCAGCTCTACTTCGGTAGCTGATTATAACCTGGGGATACTGGAAAAGGAAGGATATATCCGCCGGCACCGGGACGTGTCCCGGGGCATCGAGCTTTTGGACGGAACCTCAGGCAGGGCTTTCAAGGCAGTTGTGCCGGTCATCGGGCAGATTGCTGCCGGAGAACCGATACCTGTACCGGCCTCCGAAAGCTGGAGCAGCGCGGCTTCTTCCGAAACCATGGAGGTCCCGCGGGATTTGGTTCGTGGCAGAGAAGATGTCTATGCTCTCAAGGTAAAAGGGTTATCCATGGTGGATGCATTGATTAACGACGGCGATATCGTCTTAATGCAGCAAGCCAGCACCGTGGAGAATGGGGAGATGGCAGCCGTCTGGCTCAAGGGAGAAAGGACCGCCACCCTGAAAAAAGTGTATGTCGGCGCCGACCGCGTCCGCCTCCAGCCGGCTAACAGTCACATGCAGCCAATCTATGTCGAACCGGACAATGTGGAAATCCAGGGAAAAGTGATTGCGGTTATACGACAGTTAACATAAATATCCAGTTTGATTTTTCCTCGCAAAATGGATACATTATTCACGGTCGTATAAGCATCATTTCTTCCGGAAAGGAAGAAGATGTTTCTAAATCAATTCAAAAATGTAGGACAAGCCCTCTTCAATCGCGGACTGGTTTCTTCTCACAGCGGGAATCTGAGCATCAAGATAGGAGACCGACTGATTATCACCCGCCGGGAGTGTAACCTGGGCGCCCTGGAAGAAAGGGACCTGGTAGAGACCGGGATCAATAAAAACGACCGGGCCACGCCTCTGGCTTCTGGAGAGCTGCAAATTCACCGGGCGATATACCAGAACACACCGGCGCGAGCGATCGTCCATGCGCACCCGATTCACGCCATAGCCCTGTCGATGACAGAGAAGGTTATCAGCTCAGATCACCTGGAGGAATTTTGCGCCCTGGGCCGGGTGCCGGTGGTGGGAACGGGGACTGATGTCAGGGCACCGGACCTGACTGACAACCTTGTTGAGGCGTTGAAGGGCCACCGCATCGCAGTGGTATATGGACACGGCAGCTTCGCAGTCGGGCAACTGCTGGATGAGGCTTTTAACTGCACCACCGGTCTTGAAGAAGCCTGTGAGATCCTCTGCCTGATGAAGTCCATGCAAATAAAAATTTCACCGGATAAATGAACCGTCATGCGCGTGACAACGGCTTTGTTTACGGTGATGTTACTTGTTTTATCCACGGCTTATAGCTATAATTGCTTTATCTCATTGTAAGGAAAGGATAAAAAAATGCCTCAATTTGCTTATTATCAGAAGAAATTTATGCCTCTATCTGAAGCCAGATTGAACCTAATGACCAACTTCATGCATTATGGCACGGGGGCGTTCGAGGGCATCCGGGGCAACTGGAATGAGGAAAGGAAACAGATCTACCTCTTCCGTCTTAAAGAGCACTATGAACGGCTATTCGCGAGTGGCAAGATGCTCAAAATAGACCTGCCATATACTACAGATGAACTCTGCAAGATCACTGTCGAGCTGGTTAAGCAGAGCGACCTGAAAGAAAATATATACATCCGCCCGGTTGCTTATAAAAGTTCGGAAACCATGGGCGTACGCCTGCACAATCTGGAATCTGATTTCTTTGCCTTCGTGATGCCCTGGGGGAGGTATCTGGATACCGATAAATGCCGCGTCGGGGTATCGTCCTGGCGGCGGCCCGGCGGCAATTTTGCTTCTCCGCAGTCAAAGATCTGTGGAGGTTATGTTAACAGTGCTTTTGCCAAGACCGAAGCCCATGACAACGGGTATGATGAGGCGATCCTCCTGAACGAATACGGCCGTGTTTCGGAAGGCAGTGGCGAGAATATCTTTCTAGTAATCAACGGTAAACTGGTGACACCGGGTATCTACGAGAACATCCTGGTTGGGATCACCCGTAATACAATTATCGAGCTGGCTAAAGACGAGCTGGGGATCGAGACAGAGGAAAGACCTATCGAACGGACAGAGTTGTACACGTCCCAGGAAGCGTTCTTTACCGGCACTGCCGCTCATGTGGCGCCGATTGCCGAGATAGACCACCGTCTGGTGGGTGATGGGGAGATCGGCCCCATTTCCAAAAAGCTGCAAGCCCTTTATTACGATGTTATAGAGGGCAGAAACCCCAAGTACATGCAGTGGTGCACGCCGGTATACTAAGAGGAAGGATAAAGGATTAGTCAGGGAGAGAGGGAGTCCGGGAAGGTGTCCTTCTCTCCTCTCTTAATTATATAATCGTTATCCTGTATTCTTTCCCATCCTCGCCTGACATGCCGGGAAAAAACTCTCGAAGCCGCAGACATTACATCCCTCGTAGCGGCAGTCGCCGGTCTCTTCACATTTCAGGGCGCGCTGATACTCCCTCTTCAGGTAGTCCGCGGTCATCCCGATAGAAATATGAGACCAGGGCAGCAGTTCATCCAGGGAGCGTTCCCGGTGAGCATAGAAGGCCGGATTGACGCCTGTCTCTTCGAAAGCGCGGACCCACCTGGAATAATCGAAATGTTCGCTCCAGGCGTCGAAGCGACAGCCCAGTTGCCAGGCTCGATAGATGACCTGGCCAATCTTCCGATCCCCACGGGAAATCACCGCTTCCAGCAGGCTGGCCCTGGGGTCCTGCCAGGACAATTTCAGACCACGCCTGTCGATTCCGTTCTTGATCACATCATGTTTGGCCAGAATCTGGTCTTCTCTGTCCTGGGCTGTCCACTGGAAAGGCGTATGCGGCTTGGGGACAAATGTAGACAGGCTTATTCCGATTCTGGCCCGATGGCCCATAAACTCTCGACCGGTACGGTGGACTTTCTCGATAAGTTTGACGATATACTGAACATCCTCCATGGTCTCCTGAGGCAGGCCGATCATAAAATAGAGCTTCAGGGTAGTCCAACCACGCTGGAAAGCAATAGCGGCTGTTTCCAGGAGGATGCTTTCAGGTATGCACTTGTTAATAACATGCCTCAGCCTCTCACTGCCGGCTTCAGGAGCAAAAGTCAAACCGGTCTTACGACCGGAGGGCAGGGCTTCCATTAACTGGATTGACGACGCAGCGATCCGCAGACTGGGTAAAGAGAAGGTGATGTCAGGGTAGAGGCTGGCCAGGGTCGTTACCAGTTTATCGATATCCGGATAGTCCGAGGTGCTTAAAGAGACCAGGGAGGCTTCATCATAGCCGCAGTTTTCCAGGATAGCGCCGACTGCCTGTATGATCTCATCCTGGGTTCTTTCGCGCACCGGCCGGTAGATGCTGCTGGCCTGACAGAAACGGCACCCCCGGGAGCAGCCCCTCTGTATTTCGATGGCAGCCCGGTCCTGGACAACCTCTACAAGAGGCACCACCGGCTTAAGCGGGGGCGGGGGCAGTTGGGCCACCAGACGGCGCTGAATGACGGGCCTGGCCTCAGGGACTAGTGGCGTCAGGCTTTTTAACAGACCGTCAGCATGGTACTCCGCCCGGTACAGTCCGGGAACATAAACGCCTTCGATTCCGGCAGCTTCACGGAGGAACTCGGCCTTAGGCGCTTTGCGGCGTTTCCATCCGCGGAAAGCTTCGGTAAATTCAATCAGTACCTCTTCGCCGTCTCCCAAAACAAAGATATCAATAAACTCAGTCATTGGCTCCGGATTCAAAGCGCTGCTGCCTCCGGCAATGATGAGAGGATGCTCCTCATTCCTCTGTGAGGCCAGGACAGGTATCTGCGCCAGGTCCAGCATATTGAGGACGTTGGTATAGCATAACTCATACCCTAGAGAGAAGCCGATAATATCGAAGTCTTTCAATGGCCGCCTGGATTCCAGGGCATAGAGAGGCAGGTTCGCTGCCCGCAAGGCGTTTTCCATATCTGTCCAGGGGGCGTACACCCTTTCGGCCAGAACATCAGGCATATTATTCAATATTTCGTAGAGTATGGGTATGGCCATATTGGACATGCCGATGTCATACAGGTCAGGGTAGCTGAGAGCGAACCGGACATCGGTCTTTTCCCAGTCTTTTACCACGCTGTGCCATTCACCGCCGGTATAGCGGGCCGGCTTCCCCACCTGAAACAGTAAAGCATCGAGTTGATTCATTCCATACCTCAAATAGATCAGACGGATTCTTTTTCGGCCAAATTCGCCAAGTCGAATTTCATCCCGTCACGGGCGGCGATTACCTTGATGCCGGTTTTTTGAGTCAGCCCCTCAGCCACCTCCCAGGGACGGGCTTTCCAGACGCTCATTCCGAAATGGTTCAGGATGGCGGCTTTCGGTCTGATGCCGTTGATGATCCGTTCAGCATCCTTCAGGGACAGGTGCGCTATTCCATCCCTGGGCTCGATGAAGACCAGATTAATTATAATCAACTCGGCCTTATAGCTTTCGATCAGTCCGTCAAAATAACGGCTGTCGGCAATATAGGCGAAGCTCCGTTCACCCGCAGTAAATTTTAAACCGTAGGTTTCCACAGAATGCTTATGGCGCACCGGGGTAGAAAAGGTGACGCTGTCTATGCCGTAGGACTGGCCTTCTCGCAATACCTCGAGCTTATCCAGGTAATCAATCAAATAGGAAAACAGCACCGGTTCCGGTCCCAGGGCATCTGAAGGAAGAAATACGCGACCACGGGGCTCAAATCCTCCCTGGGTCATAGCCTCTACCATGATATTCAAATCGCCGGCATGGTCGAGGTGGCGATGAGAGATAATAATAGCTTTGAGCTGGTCGGCCCTGAGTTTGCGTTTGGTGGACTGGACAATGCTGCCGGGTCCGGGGTCGATGAGGATTTCCGTACCGGCCAGGTTTAGCCACATACCGCCCGAAGCCTGAATTTGATTCGCTACCATGATCCTGGCGCCGGCCGTGCCCAAAAATGTAATCGAGTTTTCCATCAGCCATTCCACTATAAACCAAGCGCCGAATTTTTACAATTCAAGGGAAGCCCGGTTTATAGAAATCCACCACCCAGAGACAGCCGCAGCAGTCCGATCACGATCACAATACCGTTTAAAACGAGTCCGACCAGACCCAGGGAGTTTTTACGCGGCACATAGCCAAGAATGCTAATGATTAAACCGATGGCGGCAAAAGGAATCACCATCCAGTTGAGCCATCCCAGGAAGGGAATCAGGGCTATGCCCATCCAGAGAAAGGCGATGATGCCCCAGATAAATCCGATAATATTCACGCTAATAACCTCCAGCCTAATTAAAAGCTAACACGAATAAGAGAAAAGCACAAGAAGCAAAGGCCTAAAGTACCAGACGTAAAAATCCAGTCAGAATACGGAGTAATATACCCGCTCCTGAGATTATCAGGTCTACAGCGTTCCGCTACAGAATGGTCGGAGAGGGCGATAAGCTCTTATTCTTGATTTATTCACAAGCTCTATCGACAAACTTTGGAACGGATGACTCCAGCCTGACAGGAAAAACAGGAGATCCGGATTCTTGCCGATAGCGCATCTCAGGGAGATACTGGTAATATTATACTAAGGAGCTTTCATTATAAAGAAGTTTATAGTTCTCTGGACCAGCCAGGCCTTTTCTATTTTCGGCAGCACTATTGTGGAATTTGCCCTGGCCTGGTTTCTGACGATAGAAACCGGATCGGCGACAGTGCTGGCGACAGCCCTGATGGTAGCTCTTTTACCCCAGATTATCCTGGGGCCGGTTATCGGCCCTTATGTAGACCGCTGGAACCGCAAGCGAATCATGATTCTGGCTGACCTGTCCATCGCCTTGATCACCGGCGGCCTGATAGCGCTATTTATCCTGGACGTTGTCCAGGTGTGGCATATTTATCTATCCATGGTGTTGAGGGCTATCGGACAGACTTTCCATTTTCCGGCCATGACAGCGGCAATTCCTATGATAGTCCCAGAAAGGCATTTGTCCCGGGCTGCAGGTATGAACCAGATATTGTATGGGGCTACCGGTATTGCCGGGCCCCCGGCAGGCGCCTTCCTTCTGGGGGTACTGCCCATGCAGGGAGTACTGGCGGTAGATATCATCACTGCTCTTATCGCCATAGGCTGCCTGCTCCCCTTGCTTATACCTGAACCGGTGCGGTCCGCTTCGGCTGGCAAGGTCTCCGTCTTCACCGAGATAGCCGGTGGATTCCGCTATATCTGGGCTTGGCGCGGTCTGACACTGATCATAGGTTTATATGCTTTGATCACTTTGTTCCTGTATCCGCCTTATATCCTGATGCCGATCCTGGTTACCGAACATCTCGGCGGCGATGTGCTCAAGCTGGGCTGGCTTCAGTCAGCTTTCGGGCTGGGAATGATTGCAGGCGGTCTTGCCCTGGGGATCTGGGGCGGATTCAAGCGCCGTATCGTTACCGCGATAATGGGAGTGATCCTGTCCGGCATCGCCACACTGGGACTGGGGTTCACTACTTTGAGCCTGTTCCTTCTGGGTGTGGGCGCCAATTTCCTGGTCGGGTTCGGGCTTTCCATGGCTGATGGCCCGATCATGGCCGCGCTCCAGTCCCTGGTAGCCAAAGATATTCAGGGACGCATTTTCTCCTTACTGGGCTCAATCAGCGCCGCCATGACCCCGATCGGTCTGGCATTTGCCGGACCCCTGGCGGATACCATCGGCATTCACACCCTGTTTCTAATAGCCGGCGTAGCTACCATAATAATCGGGCTGGTGTCCTTTTTCATACCGCCCCTGATGAACCTGGAGAAAAGGTCCGCATAGCGCTGGACGGCGGCGCCGGTTCTGCTTTAACATGTATGCCAGGTGGAGATGTATGAGAACATCCTGTCAATAGATGGTATAAACGCGCCAAAAACCTTAAATCCCGGCTGGCGGTTCGGCTAAGGCTTCCGGCTGGTTCTGCCTGTTCCACCTGACCCGCAGGATGATGATGGGGACGGTGATTAAAAGGACTATCAAAGCGATAACCTGGGCCTGGTGCATGCCGAAAAGGAATGGAGTGCCCTCGCGGATGAACTCAATGCCGAAACGCCAGGCCGCATAGAGGGCGTAGTAAACGGTGAATAAAGCGCCGTCCGGCTTGAGCCTGCCTCTAAGTAAAAGAAGGACGCCGAAGACAGCCAGGTCATAGAAAATTTCGAAGACCTGGGTCGGCAGAACGGGTATGCCCAGCGGCCCGTAGCTGTTCGGGTGAGTGTATATAACCGCCAGAGGGGAATGTGATTCCAGTCCATAGCAGCAGCCGTTAAAGGTGCAGCCGACCCTTCCGATGGCCTGGGACAAGATAATCCCCGGAGCAATCAGGTCGCCGAAACGGGCGAAGCTGAATTGCCGACTGATCCGGCTGTAAATCCAGACGCCGATAGTGGCCCCGATGACCGCTCCCCAGATGGTCAGGCCTTCCCCACTGATGATCCGGCCCGGGTTATGCAGATAATATTGCCACTGGTCTATTACATGCAGGAGCTTGGAAAAGACCACGCCGGATGGAATTCCTATCAGGGCGGCGGTGAAAACCGCATCAGGGCTGAGGACCCCGACCTTTTTGTTCTGCCAGGCTACCCACCCCACCACAGTGGCCACCGCCAGGGCCACCATCAGTCCGTACCAGCCGATGCTGAACGGGCCGATAGTAAAAATAACCGGGTCTATATCAATATAAAAAGCTGTTTCCATTGCTCACCATCGAATTTCAGTAAAATCATCTGGATCAAATCACAAATAAAAACTAGGTACTCAATGCTTCGACAAAAGCCCGGGCCTCGAAGGCGGCTATATCCTCCGGGTGTTCGCCTATTCCTATATATTTAACAGGGATTTTCAACTGATCGCAAATTGCCAGTGCGATGCCGCCCCTGGCCGTGCCGTCAAGCTTGGCCAGGAAGATACCGGTCACGCTGGAGGCTTCGGCAAAGCTTTTGGCCTGCAAGAGGCCGTTCTGTCCGGTCGTGGCATCCAGGACCAGGAGCACTTCATGCGGAGCAGATGGATCAACCTTGCCGGCCACCCGTTTGATTTTCTTCAACTCCTCCATCAGATTAAACCGGGTATGCAGGCGTCCGGCTGTATCTATAATCAGCAAATCCGCCTGCCGGCTTTTAGCGGCGGCCAGGGCATCGTATACCACTGCCCCGGGATCCGCCCCCGGTTGATGGGCCACGATATCCACGCCGGTCCTCTCAGCCCAGGTCCGGAGCTGGTCTATGGCCGCTGCGCGAAATGTATCACCGGCGGCCAGGATAACGCTCTTGCCTTCATTCCTGGCCTGATACGCCAGCTTGGCGATGGAG
>JAQULX010000086.1 GCA_028718465.1 Dehalococcoidales bacterium
GACCTGTTTTTTAATTATTTTATCGGCCCCGCTTTCCTTCATGCTCTGGTCGATGTCTTTTTTAGTATCCCCTTTAAATCTCCCGTTCTGCTCCGGCATTCTCCCCACCCTCCTCTTCCTTTTCTACATTCTCCAGATAGCTGTCTACAACCGCCACAATGTCCGGCTGGCCCAGCTTATATAAATCCTCCGCCATCTCCTTTTTCGCCAGTCTCGGCGGCTCTATCCCCATATCCCGGTACATCAAGCGCATCTCGGTTCCTAGATATCTCCGGTCACATTCCATGACTCCCTCGGAGTATTCTTTGGACTCGTACTCCGGGAGCGACCAAGCGATACGGGACATCAGCAGCCCCAGCTCGGAGTTCAGATAGGCGTTAATGCCCTGTGTCCGAAGCTGGTATATCAGATTTCCGAGACGCTGGTACTCCTCCGGGGGGAGCTGTTCTTTCCCAGCCTTGAGTATGGCGGCTATTTTTCTATCAAGAGCGGAGGGCATAAATTACTCCTCCCGATAGACAGCGTAACCGATTGCAACGGGGATTATAGCAATCTTCTCGCCATGTTCCCTCATATTATTAGCCCAGATATTAGCGGTAGACTCTGATTTTTCAACTCCTACAAGCTTATTCCTTTTACCCTTAATATACCTCCAGAGCGGTGCGCCCACCTCGGATTCTACAGCTTGTACTTTTGTCATTTTACTCTTTGGGATATGCGGATATAGGGGTTCTTTTTTAGCCATAGCTACCTCCTATTTCTTGGGATGAGCCTCTCGCCACGACTGGGCGCACTCACCCATATATTTACCGGCAGTACCAAAAGGTTTCCCGGCGATTGGTTTAGAGCGCATACATTCCCCGATGAACAGATTATAGGCACTCGGCTCCCGCTTTCGTCTTTCTCCCTTAGCACAATCACACTCTACTGGATGCTCTTTCGCGCAGGCATCGTAAGCCTGGCCGATAGCAGTGTTCAAGTCTGCCTGGCTGTGTACCTTGCTGAAGTCTATCTTCTCCGCAATACAGGCAGGGATAACCGTCTTACTGGACATTTTTCACCTTTCGCATATACAGCGTCAGTATCCCCAATGCTTTCTGCATGGTCCAATCATTGTCCTGAGCGAACTTCTGCACCTTTTCCATGCCCAGGCACTGCACGACCTCGAAACCGTAGTTGCCGTCTTTGCAGGTATGCTTCTCGATGCACTGCTTAAAATCAGCCGGGATAATGGCCTCTCCTTCCGGAGTGATAGTCGGCGGGGAATGGTGCTGGGCCAGGTTGGCCTCATTATGCAGGGCATCCATCACATAGACGTTCCAGAGTACATCCAGCTTGGTATCAACTTTTCCGTCCCTCACGCCGATTTTATACAAAATAAGGATAAGGGATATAATGCCGGTAATTAATGCGATGATCGAGATGATTTCTGACATTCTGGTATCTCCTTTAGAATATTAATTACCGGGTTCTTATCCCCCGGCAACTTGCTTAATTTGAGTCACATCGGTATCTATATTGCCCGTGGATACCACTTTGGCAACTTCCACGCCGGCCTTATAAACAGCAACTTCACCGGGCTTTAAATTCATGGACTCAGCCGCAACCCCGCAGACGTCGCAATCTACGACCATTACCGGTACACCCTCCGATTCAAGGTCGGCCAGCTTCTCGGTAAGTCCGTTCATATTGGACTTCTCGCTCCAGGCTACCAGCACTACTTTTTCCTGCTCTTTGACCAGCTTTTGCGTCCACTGTGGGTCGCAACTGAAGATATTGGGCGACATAGTTCTACTCCTAACCAAATATTACATCTTCATAAAGGCATAGCTGGAGAAAAACGTCACCGGTGGTTGCATCATCATTCTTGGCGATAAAATCCGCCCAGTGCTTGGGGTATTTCTCCGCCATCAATTTTAGACCACGCTCGATAGCAGCCCTGTCCAGAATCTTATCTGGCATACCGCCTTCAAGTTCTCCCACTGTTAAGCTACCACCCCTGAGAGGAAGCTGAGTATGAGGGAACTCAATCTTAAGACTCTGCCTGGTTTGTCCTGGAGGATAGGTGTATTTCTTGATAATATACCAGTAGTTGCTACCACCCTCAAAGGCATCGGTAAGTAAATCCTCAATCCTCTGGTCGGGTACTTTAGTAGTTATTTTTCTACCTCTCGGTACATGCGGATATAACGGTTCCTTGCGTTTTCTCGGAATATAATTCGTGCCCATATTATCTCTCCTTATTCCTTAAACTCAGGTTATATCCCAAATCGGGATATTTCTTGGCTACTTCCAGCGTCCCTTTTTCTATCAGTCTCCCTTCAGCCTTATCTAGGGCGTTAATCAAGGCGACGAACTCCCCGGCATGGACTTTCTCCTCATCGGCAACATCGTCAATCGCCGCCGCTATTTCGGGAAAGTCGCCCCGACAGGCATCGGCATGGGCGGTGTAAGTGTTCGTCGCCTCAAGCTCGGCGGCCAAGTCAAGACGCAATGCCCGTATTAAATCTTGCTTCTCAGTTAATACTATATCCTGTCCTAGCCCCGGAAACGGGTCTGTAAAGGCCATATCATCCTCCCCTTATTTCTTACCCACCAGATTAACCAGCCCCCTGGGGGCTGGCGGTAGGAATTTATTAAACAGCATCGGGGCTAGTATTTGATTAGCTTTATGGCTCAACTCGGGGAGGCTGTCAAAATCGGGGGCCCTGGGGGCTATGGCATCTATAATGCAGGTGAAGCGCGACTGGATATCGCCCCGACACTTCATGGCATTCTCAAGACCTTCCTTGCCATTCCGAATAAGTTTCACCGGGTTGAAAGGGTCATTTTTTTCAATTCCGTAAGGCAACGGAAGCCCTTCGTGGGGTAGGGCAGGTCTAATATTATTAAGTATTTCTTTCCAGTTCATTTTAACATCTCCAATATTCTTTCATCACTTAGTTTATTTAGTTCCTTCTCCCAAATAACAATAAGCTTCCAACCGTAACTTGTGAATACCTTACGCCTGCCATCCTCATTATAAGTTTCCTTATCAGCCTTAATAGTATGCCAGTAATCTCCAAAAATATCTACGGCTATCTTCTCGCCATTTATATTGATAAAATCAGGGTTCAGACCGGCTATTATAAAAGTGCCGTTACCAGTGTATTTATATGGCAAATTATATTTGTTAATCAGATTTATAAACTTATTCTCTGGGCCAGTGGGCTTTCGATTCTTTAGCCTTCCTGCTATAACTCTAGCTCTATATTCAGGATTTTGCCACCAAGATAGTACTCTTTCTCTAGTTAATTCTGTAGTAGGCGATCTATGCTCTCCCTTTTTGGCTATGGTATTTGGGCTCCATGTGTGCCCCCTCTGCGTATTGCGTATCTTCTCTCTTTTTTCAGCAGTACAAGGCACCCCTATAGTTCTTACTCTCTTATTCCTTTCTGATACCCATGGCATCTTTTGTCCCTTTTTAAATTCAGTTTTGGGATTATTATGTATTCCTTTTAATCCCTTCATCCATGACTTATGCCCCTTAACCCAACTTCCCTTAGTTGGTAACTGCCCTTTCCTGAATTCAGTTTCGGGACTTAAATGTACCCCTTTGTTTATTCCCTTCATAGCTTCGCTTTTGCTACGGAACTTATACCCATGTCTAGTAAATAAATTGTTGACATCCGTCACGGATATTCCCAACTTGGAAGCAACTTGCTTCTTAGTAAGCTTTCCACTATAATAAAGTTCTACTGCCTGTGATAACAAATGTTCTATATCCTTTTCCACAACAACCTATTATTTATCCCTCCTTATCTTTCAGGAAATCCTGAACGGGTTTAACGGGACTTGGATTTTTAGAGAGCCGCCGGCGGAATTCACCCAGGTCTCCGGCGAATTTGGCATATTGTTCGGCATATTGGCCAGAGGCCACGGCCTGGACAGTCATCTGAGATTCATGGGAATCAAACCAGTCCACTATCTGCCGGTACAGGGGATTGCCGGAGTCTTTGGGCATGATCTCCTCAGCAAGGCTCTCGATAACCACATTATGTTTATTACTCATGCAGGAGCAGGGTTTATTATTTATCTTTAGTCCATTGGTAAGATCATTCTCGGCCTTGGCAATCTCTTTAACCAAGCGCTTCTTCAACTCTGTAAGGGTCTCGGCTTCGGTCGGCACTTCAAAGGCCGTGGAAATATTTTCCAGAATATTTTTAGGCTGTTTTTGAGGAGCCTCCGTTTTTACCGGAGTCGTCAGCACACAGTTGGAGTTGTCTACCTTAAGTGAACAAGCTAACGAATTCAGATCCTCTTTGGCAGTCCTGACTACACCCTGCAAGTCCTGCATACCCCTATGGATGGGATTATCGGCCAGAATATCGGAGAATTTAGGCAAACGTGGCAGTAAAGACATACAAAGCCTCCCTAGTTGTTCTGGCAATAGTGTAGACAAAAGGAAGGATTTAGTCAAGCGGAAATTGATCTACAGGCCGCATCATTCACTATCTTTTGTTCCAAAGAGGCTGGACGGGTTCCATTATCAGGTCCGGTCGTTTGCGCTTCTCACCGATGGCGACATTGATGGTTTTAATCGGGCATTTCTTATGTTCCCGGCCTCTACCGCTCTTGACCGAGTTTCCCCTTGTAACAGGCTTGCCGCATTTTAAACAGTTCATTTCTCTATCTCCTGAAAATCAATATATCTTCATAGTCTCTTTTGAATTCGATTATCTTCTGCATTTAGCTGACTCCTATCTCGTTATCCACCAGTTAAAATATTCTTCCCCATTCTTGAAGGTCATAGGGGTACCTCGCTCAATTCGCTTTTGGATATACTTTTCAGCGGCTAATTTCCAAAGATTAACTGTTTTTGGAAAGTATTTCATACTTAATTCAATATCGTATTTACTCTGGAATGGACATAAAACACAGCCTGTACGGTTAAAACCCAAAGCATATAGGGGATTAGGCTTAATTCCTTGCTCTGAAAGGTATTGCCACCTATCAGCGTTAGTCCAATTAATGATAGGTAGAAGCCAATGACCTCCTCCCGGATTTTCCATAAAGCATTTGTAGCGCGACCGACCCTTAGATTCCTCTCGCCGCATCCCAAGAATTTTTACCCTTCCAACACCGCCACATTCTTTAATAATCCTACAGCACCATCTAGCATTCCTGAGTGGAAACCCGTGGCTCATAAAATGTTTATTAAAAAAACCTTTGGAATGATTTGAGAAAATAACATCGGGGTATTTTATTTTTATGAAGTCGCGTATCTCTGGAGGGTCTATTGGGCTTTCGTTATAGTGCCATTCTACTCTTACCTCAGCCCTGACAGCCAAGTTATAAATTATTTGGCTATCTATTCCTCCAGAAAATCCGCCATAATAAGTCTCTCGGGTGTTCTCATAAGCCTGTAAAAGTTCAATGGCTAATTGGTCTATTGTTTTATTTTCAAATGTTAATTGCATTTATCTTCATCTCTCGCTCATTAAATGATTCATTAAGTGCTTGCCGATAAATTCGGTGTAGGCGGATGGGATTGCCTGACACATTTCATCCCTATTCATCCAGTCGATACGCATAGCCTCAGAAGCCTCTTGTCGATATAACATTCTGAGCTTTCCCGTATGACCACCGTGTCCATAAACGCCAACTGCCTTACCGCTATGATTACATGGGGGTTGAGGTACAAAAAATGACGTTTCAAATATTCTATGTCTGCGTAAATAACCCCTCGTTATTTTTAAGCCAAACATCGAACCGCAAAGCACAACGCCTTTATTACCGAATAAATCAGGGCATCTGGATAGCGGCGCTGTTTCTACATTCTCGATAACGTAAGGGCTTGCGGTTTCTTTCAGCCTTTTTCTGGTAGGATCAATTAATTTGTCCCACGTTAAATCAGGGTGCATAGCGGCTAAAACACTGTAACCCTGGCACGGTGGGCTTGCATGGAAAGCGTCTGCCCTTTCAAACTCACCTTTTAAATACCTGTCAAGGAATTCAAGAGCGTCCATCAGGATAAAGCTATCACCGATATAATGCGGTTGAGGCTTATGGTCTATCCCGATTACCCTGAATCCGGCCTTTTGATAGCCTTTTGTCGCTCCACCCTGGCAGCAGTAGACATCGTATAGTAACGGTTTCTCGCTCATTTCTCTTTCAGGGCTTGCCAGTCTTTAATAACCATGTTCAGCACCCCACTTTTGAGCTTCAGCCATGATTATTTTAGGATTGACGTTTAATATGGCGAATATCCTCTCCCGTTCATTCTTTGCGCCAGCCTGATAGGAGAGGTCGGCTTGGGCTTGGGCGACATTACTTCCATATGCCGATAATGTCAGTGTCCATCTCTTATGTGGTGGAGCTAGTTTTTCTATTTCCTGCTCGCTTAAAATCCTATTCATTTAAGACCCTCCTTAAGCTGAGAGATTTCAGAATCAGCAATATCATAAATACTCATATCACCCACATGCTGATATCTTTTATGACTTTCCAGCCATTCCACTACAGCCTTGAGGGTGGCTTTCTGAGACTCTTGATAAGCAAAATATTGTCCTGCACTGCCTTGTATTCCCGGTAAGGGATATTTGAGATATGGATTTTTAGGTAGTTTGAATTCCATCTTATTTAACCTCCTGATTATTTAATCTTCCGATAAGGACAGGCTGCACACGCCTGCACTGGCTTTTCCCACTCAACAGCATCTATAAATTTATGCGGACAGCGTTTCTTACGGCATATCCAAGGAGTACATTTCCTCATCTCTATTTAACCTCCTGGACGAAGCCAGCCCTGAGCATATCCTGTTGAGCGTTACAGTACGCTCGACGCTCGTCATCCCAGGCAAGATTACATTCCGGTAACTCAGCATCATCCTTCACTACCGTAATCCTTCTGCCATCAGGTAGAGTCAAGTTGCCTTTAAGGATGAGGGCGATTAAGGGATCAAATTCTCTTTTTATAAGATCTGCTGCATTTGGATTATCTTTTGCAAGTTCCCCAAAAGAACTAAATAATCTATTCTCCAAACGTTCATACCAAGACTTTGCAAATTCTTCTCTGGCATCCATCTTCTACTTCACCTCCTGAACGAAGCCGGCTGATAAGTAAGAACAACTAGGACAACCATCAACATCACAGAATGGACAGGGGCTAGGCATCTGTTTTACCCTAGCCAGTCTCGTACCATCCCCGAACAGGTCAGGGGAGAGCAGGGAGTCGGCTTTCTTTAGGCAGTCCTCTCTTATCTCACAACCTATGGTTTCCCATGTATAAAGATTGCCCTTGAACCACGCACTAAATATTACCCTTGCAATCGCTTCTCTAGTTTCCATCTTTAGAGCCTCCTGAATTTGCTAATGTTCTCGGATAAATAATGGGTTTTAACTTTATTGATTGCTCACCCAAAGAGCCTGGTAGCCATAATCCATTAACAGCCTTGCAAAATATATTTAACTGACGGCCTCGCCTTGACCTTTTATCCTTACCCACTGAGTACATGGACTTACTATCAATCACGCCTACTAAATTGAATCCTAAAGCCTTCCAGAACTCATTAGATTCCAAATCTTGAGCGCATCGGCATGACACCTGGATTAATGGACTAGCTTGCATGAGATATTCTACTAAAGCACTGGCTCTATCCATTCGCCTTGCATCTTCTTGAATAGCAATTTGCTGGATATGAGTGGTAATATTTCCATGAGTGGCATAGACAAATCCGACAAGTTCACCATCTTCCTCAATCACTAAAACAGAGCCGTGTCTTTCGCCGTTTATCTCCATCTCATATCGTAGCTTGGGGATGAAACCGATAGCCTCACTTTCCTTACGTCTAAGGCTTTCAATGTAGGCTATATCTTCCAGCGTGGCTTTACGGATTAACAACTTGCTTTCTCCATCTACTTTTCCTCCTGCGCTAAAGGTTCTCTTAAACTGGGTATCAAGCCTCTAATTTCAGCACGTCTTACCAGTGAATAAAGGATTTTATACTCATGGACTTTAACCATAGGATTAGAATCAAATTCAGGATGTTTGTTAATCGAAATAGTCTTGGGATGAGCGTAGAGTAATCCCCAGCCCTCCGGTAATTCCTCCGCCGTTATCAAACCGGATTGAACAAGATAAAATCTGTAATTTCCCATGCCCACCCCGCTAAAGTGGTCTCGATGTGGTTTATTCTGGTCAGCCTTGAAGTCCTCACGACTAACCTTGCACTCGATTAACACTGAATAATCACCACGGAAGCCGATAACATCTGGTATCTCACCCGATGCGCTCACATATTCGGGAAGCACTACACTACAACGATAGCGGTTATATTCTTGGTTGTTATTTTTCATCCAATGTTCACCACGCTTTACGAGTTCAGCATGGGTTAATGCTAAACAGGATTCCACTTCTACTTTTCCTCCGCTAATTTGAGTAGGGCTTAATTAGGCGAATCTACCAGATGGTCTTATTTTCCTTCTAAGATTAGCTAAAATAGTCTGACACTCTTCCATAGATTTATGCCCTGGTTCTCTATATCTTGGACAAATCCAATAATCCATATTTACACCCTGACCACGGAATAATATTGTTTCTCCGTTGCATTCTGGACACTTTTCTTGTTCCTGATTAGTCATGCGTCTCCTTGAGGGGGTGAGAAACTGTATAACCATCCTCATTTAACATATAACCATATTCAAAACCTTGGTCAAAATAAAAATCATTTCTATGGTCTTGGAGATATTTGTCACAGATTTTGCACCAATATACTGATGATAATTTCCCGCAATCCTCAGTGGTAACCCTTAACATTTCTGTCCCAATGGGATATTCTGTGGTACATCCCCAACAATGATGAGGTTTTCGAGTCTTAACCATATTTTCTGATATATTTTTCATTCCCTTTATTCCTCTCTCCTTTTCTGGCTTCCATGGGAGTAGACTGTTTCCAATCTCTCCCCTCTAGCCTTGCCTGATGAGTTTGGGTTGCCGCGCTTGTCCCTAAAAACCATCTTCTTACGATTAGGTCTTAGCCCTTCTCTATAGATTGCCATTCGCCTATCCTTCCCTCGGTCTTACTAGAGTCCTCGGCACTAGTTGGCACTACCGCGCTACCCCCTTGATGGTCTCCTAGCTCAATCAGGCTATCTTAACGGGTTGCCCCGGTA
>JAQULX010000087.1 GCA_028718465.1 Dehalococcoidales bacterium
CTGGTGGAGGCGCAAAGAAAAGCGGCAGTACTGAAGCTAATGAAATATACCTGTAAAAATTTTTTCAGGGTCTGCAAGGTAATGGTCATGGAAACAGACCTTAGTCAGGCAGTCAATATGAATCCGGATATATGTACTCCGAATATTACGAACCTTGAACTAAGGATTATCTGCAATGAGGACGAGCTTGAATCATTAGTAAAAGACGGATATGATTTTTCTTTTTATACTGACATCAAAGTCGATAGGAACCGGTTCAGGGCAGGCGCTCATTTGATCACAGTTTTTATTAATAAAGAGCTGGCGTTTAAAGACTGGATAGCCCTCACCAGGGAATCAGCCGTCAAGCTGGGGCCATTTCTCAAATATATCCCGTATAACGGCCAGGCCGTCGGGGCCGCGGCAGAAACCAACCCCCGTTACAGGTGTCTGGGGCTGTTTCATTACGCCACGGCCAATAAAATCAGGCATGCAATGGAAATGGGTAAAACCAGGTTATTGGCTTACGTGGAGTCAGACAACCTGGCCTCCTGTAAAGTCCAGGGAAAAATTGGCTCAGTGATCGCTTATACCGGATTCAGAATCAGGTTGTTCTATTTATGGGACGTTTTTTATTTACGGCATCCTGCGTTTTTCGCTGAGAAGAAAGATAGAATCGCAACGCAGGTCGGGCTCAAGTCCTGACCGGCATCCCGTCATCGAGAAATCATACTATTAAAGATGACTTCAGGGGCCGGATGGCTGAGGCCTTCGCGTCAGGGCATAAAAAGCGTTGTTGATTCTGGTCATTATTTTATTGTAGATGGTCTGAAAGACCGAAAGGGACAACAGCCAGGTGACCAGCACGGCAAATACAAATAGAAAAACCACGTTCCAGTCCGGATAGGCAACGAACGGATTAACCGCGTTTTTAAGTCCATTCAGGAAACCATGTCCCAAGAAAATTATCATACTTCTCTGGCCGACTTTCGTAAGAAAGGTGTTACTTGAAGGCGTAAACGCCAGTATCACTACCCCGAATACCGCCGCCAGAATATAATTTACCGCTCTGCCTGCCAGCCCCAGAATCTCCCCACCTGCTGCGTAAGGTTTATTCATGGTAAACTCAAGAGGCACTATTTTTGTCGCCCATAAAACGACAAAAACCGCCAGACCAAGAAGGAACATAGCTGCCACAGCCGGTTTGTTGAATTGGCGTATCCGATTGATATGCATTTCAGTGCAATAGTAGCCGGCCAGGAAAAACCAGCAAAAACTGATTGTACGCGACAGCGCCAGGAATGAATCAACCCGCTGACTGAAGCCGATGTAGAGTCCTACCACGATCATAATAGGGACTATCCATTTGATTTTAACCAGTTGTCCCATAAATCCGCGGTAAAACGCCAGTACAATCAGGTACCAGTAAGCAAACCGCGGGGTTAAAAGGTCGAAGGATTGAATACCGGTTACCGCGTATAAAAGAATAACATATAACGAATCGAAAATAAGATAAGGGATAATCAGACTGGTAAAAATGCTGCTTCGGGCTTTCTCGATATTTTTACTGAAGTACCCCGAAACAAAGATGAACAGGGCCATATGAAAGGAATATACCAAATCATAAGTAAAGGTCATCACTGTGCTGGCTGCCCTGTAATATTCGAACGCGTGCCCCAGGACAACTGTGAAAATCAGCAGACCTTTAATGTTGTCAAAATATATATTCCTCTTTTGAATCTCTTCCATACGCCTGTCAGCCAGGAATTTGTTACAGTTATGCTTCTACTTATGATAATAATACCGGCTTAACCAGGATTTAAATCCTTTATTTGTACAACAGGATATAAATAAACCGACAGGCGCTATAGGCAATATCATTAGAATAACAGAATTAAAGGACTAATACTTTTTCTAAAAGACGAGTACAGAAGACAAAACAAGTGCTTTCACTATACACCAAGCCGTAACTTAAGGTTATTTTCAGGTAAATCCCCCTTTCCTTTACTATTTCTTCCTTAAGCTAACTTTGACCATACTTAACCTGCAATGGTATAAATATCAACCGTATTGAGTTAGTATTCGCTATTGGTTCCAGGAGGTATTATACACCATTACGGTCTGTTTGCACCATTTAACTAAAGAAAAGGGGGAAAACCAGGCTTAAGAAAAATGTTAAATACCATTATTACCGATAACGGTAGATTGCATATTTTATTCCAAAATCAAGGAGGTTCTGATTGAAAATTAGGAATATTGGATTAGGATTAATCCTGGTATTATCAATTCTCGCGTCCCTGGTCGGGACTATTCGTCCCACCACAGTAAGCGCAGCAGGCTGGTTAAGCGGGTGGGCTAACCGCATTAAAATTACCGTAAATCAGACTTATATCGATGCAAATCTCACTAATTTCCCGGTTTTTATCAATCTTAGCTCATCCTCGGGTCTGAACTCTGCCGACCTTTCTTCAATTCTAACCAATCTCGGAAGCGATGCCAACAGAAAAAAGGTCGCCGTGACCACTGCGGACGGCACAACCCAGTGTTATGCCGAAATCGAAACGTGGAATACCGCCAGCAGACAGGCCGCATTGTGGGTCAGGGTCCCTGCAATTTCGGGTTCGGCGAATACCGACCTGTATCTCTACTTTGATAGAAACCATGCTGATAACAACTCGTACGTAGGAGATAAAGGCTCCAGCGCTGCCAGACAGGTGTGGGACAGCAATTACAAGCTGGTCATGCACCTGAACGACGGCAATGATTCAACCCAGTATAACCGGAACGGCTCATACAAAAGCGGGACTCCGCAGGTAACTGATGGGGTCGCCGGCGGCAGTTCTTTGCGCTTCAACAGCGGACCATATCTCGAAATACCCAGCACCAACGATTTCTCGGTGGATACTAACGGAGGCAGATTACTAATCAGTTTCTGGTTCAGCCCTAACGCCAATCCCATGACCAGTGGGGAATACACCCATTTCATCAGCAAGATCGATGACGGCAAAGGCGAATGGGCTTTCCGGTATTACAACAATACCGGCAGCGCCAGTCCTCCTTTTAATGCCAGCAACCGCCGAAATGCGATATCGTTCTATTACTGGAATAATAGCGGCGGCCTGGGATCAGGCGCAAGATGGGACAGAGGACCGCTCCCCGCGAATAGCTGGGCTTATGTTACCGCGGCAGCGGACCTGGTTGGCGATACATTCTACATTTACGGCTGGCCGTCTGAGTACAAATCAGGCAAGGTTACAGGTTCGGGCGGCTACTGGAACTTTTCCGGCAGTCCGCAAATCAATCCCAATAACGCCGGCGCCCCAATACGTTTAGCTTATTGTCCCGGGAGACCGGTAGCAAACTGCCGGATTGATGAGTTCAGAATATCCAACAGTCTACGCTCGGATGCCTGGGTTAAAGCCGATTATTACACACAAAGCGATAAATTATTAACATTTGGCACCATAGAGTCATCCGGCTCCTCCAGTCCGGCAGCTCCTCCAACCACGACGCAGCCAATCACCACTCCTGAGCCAACACCCACTCCTACTCCGGCACCTGCCCCAACCGGCTCCGCCTTTGGCCTGAGCAGCGGCAACATCACCTATGACCAGTTCGGCAATGCCTTGCAGGCTATGCGATTCCAGAATACCTGCGGCAGCGGCACTCTCACCAAGCTGGAACTGCTGGTCAATGACTCCACTCCCTCCGGCAGGGTCAGACTGGGTGTCTATGCCGATAATAACGGCAAGCCGGGAAACCTGCTCCTGGATGCCGGTGAGGTAAACGTTGACAACGGCTGGGTCTCCGTATCCAAACTGAAACTGCCGGTAGCTAACGGTCAGTATTACTGGCTAACCTATAACCTCCAGAGCCAGAATGTAATCCGCGGCCAGAGCGGCCAACCGTCCAGCTCTCATTACCGGGTCAACGGTCATACTTACGGAGCGTTACCTTCCAGCTTCCCCTCGGGAGCTCTGGTTAATAACAGCCAGTATGTCATACGGGCAACAGTAAGCGCTGGCCAAACCAATCCTGAGCCCACACCCACTCCTGCTCCGGCGCCTGCCCCAACCACCTCCACCTTTGGCCTGAACAGCGGGGGCAGCACTTATAGCCAGTTCGGCAATGCCTTGCAGGCTATGCGCTTTCAGAATACCTGCGGCAGCGGCACCCTCACCAAGCTGGAACTGCTGGTCAATGACTCCACCCCCTCCGGCAGGGTCGGAATGGGTGTCTATGCCGATAATAACGGCAAGCCGGGAAAGCTTCTTCTGAATACCTCCGAAGTCTCCGTGCGCAACGGCTGGGTCTCCGTATCCAACCTGAAACTGCCGGTAACCAACAACAGCTATTACTGGCTGGCCTATAACCTCCAGAGCACCAACGGCATCGCCTACCGGGGATCCTACTCCAGCGGATGTCACTACCGGATTAACAATACTTCTTACGGTACCTGGCCGTCGACCTTTCCCAACAGCGCACTGGCCAACAATAATGCTTATATCATGCGTGCCACCATAAACAGATAAAACAACAACCAGATATACTATAAGCAATACGCCCCTGAATAACAGGGGCGTATTGCTTATGATCTTAAAGTCCCATAATACTTTATAATAACATTAGGGAGTATGGGAGATGGGAAAACGGTTTATGTTGTTAACGGCATCCCTGATAATTCTCTTTTTCTCTTTTGTTTTCATCGCGCCGATTCATGGGACAATCCTGCCCGCGGCCTGCTCTTCCGGAGGCAGGGCTGTTACCGGTACCCCCTCTAATGATTTGAGTGCAGCGGCTTCATACTACAGATTTCCGGACGATTGGCTTCCGGGCTGGACTAAACGGATCAAGCTAACAATTGAACAGGACAGGATAGACGAGGCACTCACTGATTTTCCAGTCCTAGTCCATATCGGCAAGTCTTCCGGAATCAATGCGTACGACCTGTCTCTTATCTTCGGTGCGCTTGATAGTGATGATAAAAGAGGAAAGATCGCCGTAACTACATCGGACGGGAAGAGCCAGTGTTACGCTGAGATCGAAGAATGGAACTCTTCAAATCGGGAAGCCTGGATATGGGTCAAAGTCCCTTATATAGACAGCCAGATAAATACAGACCTCTACCTCTACTTTGACAAGGACGCCGCCGATAATATCAGCTACATCGGAGATACCGGCACAGAAGCAGCGCAGTATGTCTGGGACAACGCCTTTATCATGGTGCAGCATCTCAGTGTGGATGGGCGCGGAGCGGCCGGTGAGTTCAAGGACTCCACCAGGAGGCGCACCGACGGTACCGGAGGATATGTACCGTATGCTCCGCCGCAGAGAACGAGCGGGAAAATCGGCAGCGGGCAGTATTTTAACGGAATTAACAACTATATCGAAATACCTGATAATGACAGCCTGTCCATAGACACCACGGGCTATCTCACTATCAGCGGATGGATAAGCCCGGCAGCGCTTAATTTCACCAATTCCAGCGAATATGTTCGCTGGATGGGGAAGGGCGTGCAGGGAGAAGCTGAATATCATCTCCGGATGTATAACCAGAACACCAGCGCTACCGGCAGCGGTGAGCCCAGAACAAACTGGATAAGCTTTTATGTATTCAACCCTAAAGGCGGGCTGGGCGCGGGGGGCGGGGGTTCGGTCGGACATGCTCTGACACCAAATGAATGGATCTATTTTTCGGCTTCCTCCGACATGGTAAAAAGCTATATGGGATTTAACGGCCAACCAACCAGCCTGGCAGACCTGTGGAAGAATTTTAAAATTCGATACGTTAACGGCTCCGGCCCCCTCCGGGTCGGAACTACCTTCTTCGACACGAATGAATGGTGGTACGGCCGCATGGATGAAATCCGCATATCCGATGTGCAAAGGTCAGACGCGTGGAACAGAGCCAGCTACTATTCGGAAAGCGATAACCTGCTGTATTATTCCGAACCAACTACACTGTATCCGGTCGGACTTCCCATGGCGAGAGTCCTGTTCAATCAGAGCTGGCAAATTGAAACGTCTTTGCCGTCAGGATAAGAGTCCTTCTTTCCATGCCGACTTAAGCCGGCATCCGGGAAGAGATGATAGACGGTTTTCATCCTGGAGCCATCCGCAGAAGAATGAGGTATCCGAAGATGGAATGTCCGCATTCCAGCCAGGGCCAGAATAGCCCTGGAGAAAGAAAAGTCCGGTATGAATTATTTTTATGTAAAGGTCAGCATTCTGTTAACTGAAGTGAATTTAAAATCCCTTAAAAGCCGCCGCATCTTTCTTTCCGTGCTGGACAAATTCCAGTAGTGGTACCAGTTGAGCATCGGTACCCTGGGATGTCCGGGGTCCAGTTCCCACGGATGAATGTAACACACCGCGGATTGCTTTTTTAAATTGATTATTTTCAGTGCGTTCTTGATGAAATCATATGGGAAAAACCTCAGGTAAAAACCGCCGGCGACCGGAATATTATAGGATATGCCCGGTATTTTGAGCACTGATAACGGTATTTCCATAAAATCATCGTCATTAGTCCCGCCCCACAGATTAGATGTGGAAATCGGATACGGAAAGAGGGGAGCGTCGGACACGCCATAAAGCCGATTTTTGGTCGGAAAGACACTGGAATCATATTTTAATCCGGCACGCTTCAAGATATCTATTGCCCAGGATGTCTTTTCCGTGATACTGAACTGCGGGGCCCTGTATCCCAGTATTCTGGTTTTCTTGCCCAGTATCTTTTCCAGTACCTTAATCGATTTAAGCAAGTCCTCCTCAAATTCAGCGGGTTCCTGTTTTAACAGATTTTTATGCGCGTAACCGTGAGTTCCTATCTCATGCCCTTCTTTCTGAATCCTGAAAACCAGCTCCGGGTGCTTCTCAGCGATATATCCCAGTATATAAAATGAAGCCATAGTATTGTTTTCTTTCAGGATATCCAGCACCTTGTTAGTGGAGGCCGCCACTCTGTCCTCGAATTGCTTCCAGATCTCCACATCGAAATTGCAGTACCAGTCTTCGACATCAATTTGCAGCATGTTGATGGCGCCCGCGGTCTTTTGTATCGTTATCATCCACATCTCCCACACGATATAAAATTTAGCGTTTGTTCAGGTGGCATAACACCCTTAATTATTCTTATATCGTCACAGGCGAATAAAATAAACCTGGTTTGCTAAGCATTTATCAGTATTCCGGTTACGTAAACCGCCAGCGGTTCGTATCGAAATGGACCGCCGGCAGCAACGGCCTGGTCATTCCGCCTGCTAATAAGGTCAGTATTAGGCAATTTTGATTATTTAATTATTCTTGAAATGCTTATTCTGGCAGCTCTGCCAATAAGCTATACTTAAGTCAACACGATGAAAAACAGGGTTGAAGTCAAAAGACACGACACGGAAAATTTTCAGCCGGGAAGCCTCCTGGACACTCTTAAACGGAGTGCCGGTCAGCATGGTTATTACGGATTCTGGAATGTTTTGTATTTCAGTTTTTGGGCGGCTGTTGACTACTTTCTGAATCCCCTGGCAATGTATTCCCCTGTGCCGCCGAATATGAGAGTACATATTCAAAGAGCCAGGGGGGTAAAAATCGGAAAAAACTGTCTGATAGGCTTAAACGTAATGCTGGACAGCGTTTTCCCCAATTTCATTACGATCGGCAATAATGTATCCCTGGCCGGTCACAACTGCATAATATGCCATTCGACCCCATACAGTCATTTTGACCCTTATATATCGAGCTACGTTGCGCCTGTGGTTATCGAAGATGAAGCCTGGATCGCTATCGGGGCCATCATTCTCCCCGGAGTTACGATCGGCAGGGGCAGCGTCGTAGCCGCGGGGTCCGTGGTTACTAAAGATGTTCCGCCGCATACGCTGGCAGCGGGCAACCCGGCCAGAGTGGTTAAATACCTGACAAAACAATAACAGTGATCTGAGCGTAAGTACCCCTGATTTCCTTCTATTGCTTTATTTTAGCGTGCTTCTTAAGGCTAACATCAGCATATCCCCTCTTATATTAGCTGTCATCCCCTGTGATTACCCTTGACCATACTTAACCCATAATGGTATAAATACCTACCGTATTGCGCTTGTATACTGCTTGTTTTCGTAATACGTGCCCTGAATGTTTTCATTCTTCAAGGGCATCACAGGAAAGGAGGGATCCGTATATCCAGCAAGAAGTAATTGAATAAACAGGTTGTCATGCCGGAATACGTTGGAGCAAAGCATCTCCAAGTGAAAAGGAGAATTCATCAGGCATGTTTTCCCGTTACATGTAAACCTCAGTACGCGCCTACAAAAGGCAGGCAACCTGTTTCTACAGTTCACCGAATAATACGAGGAGGTTATCTTAACTTGAAAACCAGACATGTTGCATTAGGTTTAATTCTGGTCTTAACAATTATCGCATCTTTAATCGGGACTATTCGTCCCGGCATAGTAAACGCGGCAGGCTGGCTGAGCGGGTGGGCCAACCGCGTTCCCCTGACCGTCGATCAATCCAAGATCGATGCAAACCTCACTGATTTCCCGGTTCTGGTCTCCCTGGGCAAGTCTTCCGGCATGAACGAAAAGGACCTCTCCCAGGTCATCGACCAGCTCGGCAATAACTCCCTGAAGATCGCCTTAACCACTTCCGACGGCGTCACCCAGTGCTACGCCGAGATCGACAAGTGGGATACCCTGAACAAGCAGGCTTATCTGTGGGTCAAGATGCCCTCCATCTCCTCTTCCGGCGATAACACCTTCTATCTCTACTATGACCCCAGCCAGACCGATAACTCCGCTTACGTGGGACCTGCCGGATCAGAGGCGGCCCAGAATGTCTGGGACGACTCCTTCAAGACTATCCTCCATATGGGTGAGGATACCGGCACTGCTCCCGGCAACTATAAGGATTCCACCTCCAGCGCCCATCATGCCACTGCCGGAGACTCCGGCGCCGTCCCCTCTCTCTCCGAAGGCAAGATCGGAGACAGCCAGTCCTTTGCCGGAGGGGATTACCTGCAAATCCCCGACCATAACGATTTCTCGGTGGCTACTACCGGAGAGCTTACCATCAGCTTCTGGCTCAGTCCCAACGTTCAGAATATGGCCGGCTCCGACTACGTCCACTACCTGGGCAAAGGCAGCAGCGGCAGCTATGAGTGGGCTTT
>JAQULX010000088.1 GCA_028718465.1 Dehalococcoidales bacterium
ACTTTGGCTTTGAAGTCCGGGCGGTACTTTTTGCGTGTGGTTTTCATTTCTTTGCTCCTTTTCTTTTCTTATTTTAGGAGCAGTTCACCACCTTAACAACTTGTCCAGTTTTTGGGGTCCACCATAAGAGATTCTCTTTCTTATGGGAAATTATCCAATTTATCTTTAGCACATCCCAAGTCCCCACAATTATTTTTGGTGTGGTGGGGGTGGTAGTGATGATATGGGGTATTATTTGGACATGGATTAAGGATCTTGAACAGGTGCAGATAATATTGTTCGGAATTGCGGCGGCATTCTTTCTTATCGTTATTGTAAGGCTAATCATAGCATGGTGGCAAAGGCGAAACATTGAAAGGATACCCGACCTGATAGAAAAGTTAGATGTTATGGTTTCTTCTTACATAGATGATTTCAGTTTTGACTTAACCGAGCAAGAGTGGAAGGGCATTAACAGGGATTATAGCAACGTTTTGGGGATAGATTTAACAAATTTGGAAGCTGAGATATTAAAAGAACACAACAAAGATGGGATAGGCCGTGCTTATGATAGTGTAATAAGGGCATACGAAAGGAAAGTAGACCCAGAGAATAAAACTACAGAATCTCTAACCTACCTGGGAGATATGGGCAGCATATTGGATAAGTATAATGTTGGGCTTAATAATTTAAAAGAAACCGAGCAATATCAGAAATTAGATAAAAAGATAAAATCCCTTCAGAGGAAAGCTCCCTCTGCATACATAAGTGCTAAGGTCAATGCTTATTACACCCTCTCTGAAAGGTTATATATTCTGGTTTTAGGAGCAAAACCACTGTTGGAACAACCTAACTTAAGTGATAGGATTCCGGCCAAAATATATGCAAAAAAGAGCCAAATTAGACCCTTAATTGATGGTCAAATTGCTAATCTAATCGCAGCTGTTAGGGAAAGTATTTTGAAATACAAAGAAAGAAACATGGGGTATCAAGTTACTGAACAAAATAGCAATTCACAAAAACCACAAAACAGAGCAGAGCGAAGAAGAAATTGAAGGTAGGTGGAATTATGAGCTTTGTACGTGCTAAAGAAATACCGCCTAAATCAGGAAATTGGTATGACTATGAAGTGGAAACACTCCATATTGGCGGTAAGGTTATTCAAAAACATATCCGATATCTAGGGAAATCAGGAAGTCATTCTTACTTAACTGGTGGTAGTAAAGTTTTAACATCTAAACCGATAGAAACTCAAACTCCAACTACTCCATTAGAGCGTAAGACCAGAATACCCAAGATGAAAACACACGCTAGTAAAATCGCTTCAGCGATGGGTATGTATTATGGCGGTATGCCCCTTGATGCTATTCAACAACAATTTAAACAAGATCACGATTTAGACATGAGTGAGACTAACTATTGGAATTGGGTCAAACGATTTACCAAAGAAGCCATCAAGCAATGTAAAGATTTTCACCCTGAAGTTGGAGACGTTTGGATAGCTGATGAAACCTATATGAAGCTAAAAGGTAAGAATGTTTACTTCTGGGATATTATTTGTCCTAAAACCAATTATCTCTTAGCTTCTCATGTCTCATTCAGCAGAAGCGGCAGGGATGCCAGAGTATTAATGAGATACGCTACAATCCGAGCAGGTAAAAAGCCCAAAGTAGTTGTGACTGATAAATTAAAATCTTACATCATGGGTGTAGGTGATGAATTTGGAACGTATACCAAACACGTTCAAGGCGGTCCCTTTAAAACCGTGTCTAGCGGTGAATCTACCGCTGAAATTGAACGCTTTCATAAAACCCTAGAACAAAGAACAGAGGTGTTCGATAGATATAAGGATATTGAGTCTATAAAGCTACTTACCCAAGGCTGGTTAATTAACTACAATTTCTTTAAACAGAATGAAGCAATCGGGAATATACCGCCAGCACAATGTATGAGTAAAACCGTACCATTTAAAGACTGGAATGATGTTGTCAGGAATAAGAAGTTAAGACCTACTACCAACTATCAGGTTACCTTGCACCCTAGAAAACCAACAGAGAAGCAAAAGGATGACTTCATCATTCCGACTATAGATGTCACATTAAAACCGATTAATGAGCCAGTTAAGGAGAGTGCCTAATATATGCCACGATTGTACTCTGCCCGTCCCTGAGCTTGGTCGCTGCATCTGGACTCCCATTAGCCCGAACAGTTGTCAGGAGCCGCTACAAGCGAGCCCGCATCAGACGCAAGAATGGGAAAAAGGAGTAAGTTAAGTGAACAAGATTTATGCCGGTATTGATGTCTCGAAAGCCAGTTTGGAGGTAGCCCTCAGTAATAAGGGAGAAATCAAGAGTTTTCCCAATCAGGAAAGTGGGATTAAACAAATTGTCAGTTATCTCAAAAAGCAGGAACTCGCTTTAAGTGTCATGGAAGCCACTGGAGGCCTGGAGAAACTACTGGCAGCCTCATTAGTGGAAGCAGCTATCCCGGTGGTAGTAGTTAATCCCAGGCAAGTCCGGGATTATGCTAAAGCCAAGGGTATATTAGCTAAAACTGATAACATAGATGCTCATATCCTGGCGGAGTTTGGTCAGGACATTCATCCTGAAGTCAGGCCCTTAACCGATAAACAGACGGAGGCGATTAAGGCGCTGCTGGTGAGAAGACAGCAACTGATGGATATGATCACTATGGAGAATAATCGCTTATGGCCGGCCGATATCAAGGTCATTCCCTCCATCCAGGAGCATCTTGATTGGCTCAAGCAAGAACTGAAGAGAATAAATAAGGATCTGAATGATAAAATCCAGGAAAGCCCCTTGTGGCGAGAGAAAGACAATCTTTTGCAGAGTGTTCCAGGGGTTGGTCCGGTCTTGTCGATTACCTTGTTGGGGATATTACCCGAGTTAGGGAGCCTGAATCGCAAGCAGATCGCAGCTCTGGCTGGAGTAGCTCCCTTCAACCGGGATAGTGGTAAATATAGAGGGAAAAGGACCACCAAATGGGGGCGGACTCGATTGAGACCAGCCTTGTATATGGCCGTTCTGGTAGCCACACGCTTTAACCCAGTTATTAAAGCTTATTACAAGCACCTGCTTGAGAAAGGCAAAGAGAAGAAGGTAGCCCTGGTAGCCTGTATGCGTAAACTGATAACTATTTTAAATGCCATGGTGAGAGATAATAAAGCCTGGGAGTATACAGGTTAATCAAGACAGTTGCTCAGGGTGGGGAGGCTTATCCTCTCCCCTTCATCAATCATTAATCATAATTACTGGGGATTTCTGAATCAAGGGTCGGCACGATTCTTCACCGGCCACTCAGCAAACTGGAGGAATGTAAGGAGATTCCATAGTGAAAAAGATTCTTATTATCTCCTTGATGATTGTTTCAATAGCAGTAATCACGGGCTGCTCCTCTGAGGGCGCGGCTCCGGTGTCCCCGACGATGGCTTCAAACCCGGATCTGTCCCCGGGTGCTCACGTGGTCCATTCCGGTACCATAGGCTTTGATGAGCTTCCAGATATTGTGTCGCAATCCGGCCGCAGTGTCGAAATCAAGCTGACTTTTACCAATTACGATGAGGCTCCGAGAATCATGAGAGACTTTCCTCCCGAGATTAAGATTGAGTCACGAAACTTGCCTTTTAACAACAATATAGTTCGTACTTTCACCGCGGGCGAGGAGCAACTGGAGTTCCAGCCGGGAGAATCAAAGGAGTACGTTTTGAACTGGGACCAGAAAAACGGTTTCGGACAGCAGGTACCGTACGGCTGGTATGAGATCAGGGTGAATATCCACAGCCGGGAGATTACAGATACCGGGTCAATGCAAGGTTCCGGGGCACGGGCTGCGCGGGTCCTGGTTCTTCCTTCCGGCGGTGTTATGGAAAAAAATATAGAACTGAAGCAGTCCCGGATTGCTAACAGCATCACCGTAAACCTGGAAAAACTGGAGATAAACGCTATCGGGGCTGCACTTTACATAAATATGTTATCTGAGAATTACAGACCGGAGGAAGAATTGATCTGGGGAACCGGAACCGAGGCTCAGTATAAGGTAGATGATGAGGACTGGAAACCGGCGCACAAAGCCGAGTTCAGCACGTTTATTCTGGAAGACGGCGTGAGGTATATCTGGGACCTGGACCCTATACCGCAGGATTCCCGCAACCTTACTCTCAGGATAACCAGGTTCGGAGGAACTGAAGGTCCCTGGGAGTTTGATATCTCGCTGGAATCTACTCTGCCCTTTAAGGCGAGCATCGGTATTTTTAATAATCAAGAAAATTTCCTTCCCGGCGACGAGGTGATGTACGGTATCTCGATCACCAATTTATCTTCCGGTATCATCACCATAGACCCTTATGGTCCGGCAATGCAAATAAGGTCGGTAGATCGAAATGAAGTTGTGTACTCTTCTCCAGCCGGCAGCCGGACTCAGGATATTGTTACTGAATATCCCATGTCATGGTACCGCACTAAGGGTGTCTGGGATCAGAAAGATAACCAGGGCTGTCAGGTGTCTCCTGGCTGGTACGAAATAGGTTACGAATATGTGATTATCGAGCAAAGTACCGGGAAAAGCTTCCAGGCAGACCTCAAGACCAGGTTCCAGATCGTACCTCCTGACAGCGCTATGAACAAAGAACTGGAAATAAACCAGTCGGTGACGGCAGAGGGTGTTGCCGTTACCCTGGAAAGCATAGAGATGAATGCGGTAGAGACAAAGATATACACGTTTACACCGCCACCAGATTACAGTTTGACCACAGAGCATCCTCCATCTCAGATGGAATCTCTCATGACTAACTCGACGGCGGAATACAGCGTAGACGGTGGAGAAGTAGTGATGATCAGGTCGGGCGGAGGAAAAGCCGATGCTGAGGGGATAACTCTTACCTGGGACAACCTCGACCCGATGCCGGTTGAGGCCAAAGAAATCACTTTCATAATAACTCAGCTCGGGGGTCTAAAAGGCCCCTGGGAGTTCAAAGTAAAACTTTACTAAGCTTTTTGCGTTATATAAATAGGGGGCTTTTCAAGGAGGTCAAAATGACACCGAAGAGAGGAATTCTTTTCGTTTTATTAGTTTTGGGACTGATGCTGGCATCTCTTGCCTGCTCTGCGTCTCAGGCGGCGCCAATATCGTCCCCGACCGCCAGCCAAACGCCGTCAGGTCTGAATGGTCTCACCTATTTCCCGGTACAGAAGCTGGGTTACGAGGCGCTGGCCTATCCATGTGCTTTGGCCCAGGGAGAACTGGTTTTAGATGATGGTTATTTACGCTTAAAACCTTCTATTGGTTTAGATGGCACATCCAGGGGATCGTTAATTATCTGGCCTCCCGGCTCTACCTGGCAGATGGAAAATGATCGAATTCAGATCTTAAATCAAGAAGGCAAACCGATAGCCCGGTCAGGCGAAACTTTGAGGATAGGTGGCGGCGAGGTACCGGAAGAAATCGTTTCTAAATATACCGGTCAGACACTGCCGGATGGGTGTCAGGGACCTTACTGGCTGGCTTCTCCCGGCGTTTATAACGCTCCACCTTCTGCGTCACCTCCTTCACCCAGGACAAACTGGGAGCCGGGATCACCGCCGCCGGCAGGAATTGGCGGCTGGCAGCAACCCAGACCGTTAACTGAGGATGAAAAAGCCAGGGTAATCGAAATCGCCGTCAGCAGTCCTGAGGCTTCCACCTGGCTCCAGGGCAGGACAGACTACCGGACATCGTCGGTGAACTGGTACGCCATTATCTGGAGCCCTGATGGAGAGGCAGGACAATGGTGGGCTTCTGAATACAAGATCGTGGATGAAAGAATCCCGAATTACATTTCTCCCTATGCTTATTGGTATCCGGGAGTCACTATTGCAGTTGGTGAAGGCACTATCTACCAGATGCAAATTGCTGTTGACCTGGAAGCTGGTAAACCGGTTATGGTAGATGGGCCTTATCCGTCGTTGAGTTCCCCGGACCGCTTTCGGCAGCTTCCGACTCCTTCAATTTCGGGGGGGCAGAGTCATAGCGATACCCGGCAATCCAGCGAGCTACCCTTAAGGATAGTCTCTCTAACCTCACCGGTTAGTCCGGGGTTGAATGCTACCCTGGTTGTCGAGACGTTGCCAGGGGCAGAGTGTAGTGCAATAGTTGACTATGGTCCCAGCGGTAACGGTGTTTTGCATCCCCGAATGGCAGACGGTACCGGAAGAGTATCCTGGACATGGACGGTAGGCCGGTTCTCCGGTACCTGGCATATATCTATCACAGCCAAATATGGAGGGAAGAGCAAGATGATCATGGCACCATTTACGGTCCATTAGATCTTGCTGACTAAAACAAGGTGATTTATGCCGTGCACGAAGTTTCGAAATAAGCAAGGGTTAAAGAGTTGAAGAAAGTATTTTTGTCATTGGGTGCTATAGCAATCGGCTTCGGGCTGGCTTTCCTGGCGGCGGGGTTGAGCAGCTTCTTTTTCGTCCTGCTCCCGGCAGTAGCCTTTGTCTTCGGCTATTTCTCATCCTGGCGCTGGGGACTTCTCTGCGGCTTGCTGCTCTTTGCCGGATACACTTTTACCATCTCGCTGATGTGGCTCGGCATTGACAACATTAATTTATCTTACCCAATTCCTTATATCGGCGCATTTCTCGCTGGCGGGTTCAGCATGTTGCTTATTGGGGCTTTGGCTCCGCAGCTAAGGAAAGGAGCAAAAAGAGCTGGTTCCATCACCGCGTTGGCTGTTCTGGTGATTTTCACTGGCTGGGCGGGCTACACTGCTGTGCCCCATTACAGTTACTACTACCAGGTTGCCGTGTTATCTTCTGAGAATGTTAATAACCTTGAGTTGTACCTGCCGGTGGGGACGGTATCAGGCGAACCATACGTTGAGCTTTACGACCAGGTCCTCGATATGCCGGGGGACCTGACCAGGAACTTCACTCAAGAACTCGTGGACACCGAGCAGGGCAAGATGATTAAAGTCACGATTCCTCAACTGGAAAAGACAAATGATAAGGTTCCTGTACCCAGGTACCATGCCAACATCATCTTTTGGTATGGTCGAGGCTTCTGGCAAAAAATAGTGCCATTCGAACTCATTCAACTCATGCCAAGGTCTGATGTAGTTCAAGTCAATACTGTAACTTCGCAGAGGTTTTTGGGACCTGTGAAGAGCCGTGAAAGCAAAGTCATAGAAAGATTCAATGTGCCAGTGAAAGCTTCAGCGAGCACACAAGCTCAGATTAAACTGACAATGTGGAACCGGACCGACCGGGGGGAAGCCGTTAATTTTACCTGCACTTACAGCAAGTTAGACCCATACACCGAGCGGATTGACTGTAATATCCAAACCGATGGGGAATGGAAATCCGTACCAGTGGAAGCTGCCAGTGTAATGGAAATCCGGGGAATAAGCGACTAACAAAGGAGACAAGGTGATGCGTAATCGAGGAATTCTTTACATACTACTGGCTCTGGGAATAGTCTTGATTGGCAGCGGGGTATGGCTGATGCTCGGCTCAACTCAGGCTAAAGTCGTTATTCCAGAGGGAAATCCGGTTATCTACGAGCGAGTCGCCTATCTCATGAAGGGCGAGAACTCAGAGCTCTATATCTACGGTGACGGGAGCATTCTCTATATCGAGGAGAAAGGATTGCGGCCGCCGGGAGGCCATCCTACCCGGACCTGGAGTACGGGTAATTTTACGGTAGAACAGATAAATAACCTCCTGGACTACTTCGAGAATAGCGGTCTGAACAAGCTTGATGACAGTTACGGCGGGCCCGTTGTAGGCGGGAGTGATATGAGTTTCACCATTATCGTTAATAGTGATAATCTAAGCAAGAAAGTAACAGCTTTCGGCTACCCGAGTCCGGATAAAGGCGCAACCTATCCGGATATGCCGTCTCCGCTTAATGAGATATACGGCAGGCTCAGGACTATAGCTATGTCCACCGAGAAAGTCTACCAGGAAAATATTTCTCCATAAAGGAGCCATTCATGAGAGAGAATAAGCGACGGCGCTGGCTTCTGGCGCTGATTATTATTGCGGCAGTTGTTGCTGCTTCAGTCGGTATCGCGCTGAGCTATCGCGATAGTCCGGATAGCATTCCTGTGAGAGCCGTCACTGACGGGTCAGGCGGCGCTATCATCGCCTGGCAGGAGGAAAATGGAATCTACGTACAGCATATCGATGCTTCCGGCCAGACTCTCTGGCAAGATGGCGGTATACCGGTAACTGAAGCCGGAGTAAAACTTGATCCTTACGCTCCCTCACGAACCTCATTCAGCCTCATAGCTGATGATGCCGGTGGCGCGATAATTACCTGGGATGATAGATACAAGATGCCGACTGATCGCGATGATCCTGCTTTTTTCAACCCCATTCCCTTTCATGCCCAACGTATAAGCTCGACCGGTGAATTTCTCTGGAATGAGACGGAGCTTGCCGCCGGCAGCGCCGGACTATACGGTGATAATTTCCCCGTGGTGGTGGCCGACGGCACCGGAGGAGCTGTCTTCGCCTGGAACAGCTACACTACCGTCTATCGGGCGCTGCATAATGATTTTCTCCGTCTTCAGAAGCTGGCCCCTGATGGAACACGCTTGTGGGGTGAGCAGGGTAAACTCCTGGTTAGCTCTTCTCCCTACCGGTCTCTAACCGAAGAGGATAAGGCCGCTGGAATCAAAGGGACAGTTACTCGCTCTTATCCAACTTATGCCGGAACACATGATATTGTTAGTGATAGTGCCGGGGGAGTAATTGTAGTCTGGGAGGAGGAAGGCGAGCGTGGCTCAAGCCGGGTTTGTGCTCAACGATTGAACAGCGACGGCGCTACCGCCTGGAACGAGAGTATCCTGGCCGGAAATGCGAGCTATCAGTATAATTCCCTGCGCAGCGACGGTTCCGGAGGGGCTATTCTGGCGATTACTACTAGCGATGTTGAAGCCGCCTATCAGCAGCATATCGGCAGCGATGGCGTCCTGTTGGAAAAGACAGGCTATTTACCTGGTACGATAAGTGATGGATTCGGTGGGAGTTACCGCGTTCGCATCGCCTCTGACCCTCCCACCGGGCCGCCCGCTCAGCGACGCATGATTCTCTATATCCAGAGAATCAATCCCGCACTTAGTCAATTCTGGCCGGAAAAACAGGTGCTC
>JAQULX010000089.1 GCA_028718465.1 Dehalococcoidales bacterium
CATTCCTCGCAGGTCTCTTTTAGCTGTGCAATAATCTCTTTCCGAAGATTTTCCGTGGCATCGCCGCGGCCTGCTTGTCCGATTGTCCGACAATAGTATCCATTTTTCCAGCAGCGATATTGGCCACAGCCGCCGCGACCTCCAGTTTATTCCAGGCCGGCGGCGCTTCATCCTTGGGCTTTTGGATACCCTGTAAAAACTCTTCCTGCAGGTCGATAATAGCCTGATTGGCTTCATGGCCGAACTTCATGGCCTCTCCGATAATTTCCTCCGGGATTTCACGGGCTCCGGCTTCTACCATCACGATATCTTTACGACTGCTGCACACCACCAGGTCCAGAGAACTGACCGCCAATTGGGGAAGGGTTGGATTCAATACCATTTGCCCATCCAGGTAGCCCACAGTAACCCCCGAAACCGGACCGGCGAAAGGGATTTCCGACATGGATAAAGCCGAAGATGCCCCGATTATGGCCAGCAAATTGGGATCGTTTTCCTGGTCCGTAGAGAGTACTGTCACGATGATCTGGATTTCACGGCGCCAGGTCTTGGGTAAAAGCGGGCGTATGGTGCGGTCGGTCAGGCGGCTGGCCAGTATGGCCTCCTGGCTGGGCCGGCCTTCACGACGAATAAAACCGCCGGGAATCTTTCCGGCGGCATAAAGTCTTTCCTCATAATCAACAGTAAGAGGGAGAAAGTCCACCCCCTCCCTGGGTGTCGGACTGGCAACTGCAGTCACAAGTACTACTGTATCTCCATAACTGACCAGAACCGAGTTGGCCTGTTTGGCCAACCGTCCGGTCTCTAAAGTAAGCGGTCTTCCCGCAATTTCACGTGTAGCTGATCTGGGTTCCATAAAAGAAGTCTCCTGAATTTTACTTTCGCAAACCGAGTTTGCCGATAACTTGATGGTACCGGCTTACATTCTCTTTGCTCAGGTAGTTCAGCAATCTTCTTCTCTGGCCGACCAGCTTGAGCAAACCACGCTGGGTACTGAAATCATGTTTATTTCCTGCCATATGGCGGGTTAACTGGTTTATCCTATCCGTCAGTATGGCGATCTGGATTTCCGTTGAGCCTGTATCGCCCTCATGGGCCTTGAAAGACTCGATAATGGCGTTTTTTTGTGTTTTAATCAACTTTATACTCCCGAATGAATTATATATGCCGTACATATTTTAGATTTACCATAAATCAAAGAATTATACCATATAATAGCGCATAGTGTAAATTTAAAGGCTGCGTTTGGCTTCTTCCCAGAGAGCGTTCTGCTCGTCGAAAGAAAGGCTGTCCAGGTCCAGCCCCTTTTCCCGGCAAATCTTCTCCATATGGCTGAAACGTTTAAAGAACTTGCGGTTGGACTGCCTGAGAGCTGTTTCCGGGTCTATTCCCATCCTCCTGGCGATGTTTACCAGGGTAAAAAACAAATCGCCGAACTCGTCGGTTTTTTCTTCCTGGCTAGACGCCGCTTTGAATTCCTTCACCTCTTCGTTCAGCTTATCGATTACGCCGTCGATGTTTTCCCAATCGAAACCAGCCTGGGCTGCCCGGCGCTGAATATCCTGACTGTAGGCCAGCGCCGGCATAGAACGGGGCACGCTATCCAGTATCGAAGCTTCAGGGTCCCGTTCCCCCTTCTTAATGGCTTCCCAGTTGTGAGACACTTCGGCGGCATCCTGCACCTGTACATTTCCAAAGATATGCGGGTGCCGGCTAACCAACTTCTCATTGATAGTCTTCAAGACCTCTTCCAGTTCAAACTCGCCGTTCTCCGAGGCGATCCGGGCATGTAAAATAATTTGCAGTAAAAGGTCTCCCAGTTCCTGGCACAGCTTGCGGTGGTCTTCTTCATCCAGGGCTTCCAGGACCTCATAGGTCTCTTCAAGAAGAAACTCCCTTAGCGAGGTATGGGTCTGCTTTTTATCCCAGGGGCAGCCTTCCGGCCCCCGCAGCCTGGCGATTATATCAACCAGGGAAGCGAATTCCTTCTGGTACCGGTCTGACAAAAGCTTACTCCTTTGCTTATTATCTAATCATTAACGGTTGATTTCGAAATTCCAAACCATGATTAATGATTAATGAATTCATAAATACTCAATTTTAATTCTTATTATAAATCTGTAAGGCCCTGTAGCGCTTTATTATTCTGTATCATACTGACCGGCCAGCTGCGGATCGTAGGCAGCTTTCCTTCCCTGACAGCGAGACATAGAACATAGCCGGCAGCTTACGAATCCGGTATCAGAGGGAAAATATATCCCGGAGCGAGACTTGGTCGGTACCATGGCGCAATTTTCTGTCAGCCGGACGCCTATCATTCCTTCGACATCGCCCAGAATCGCAAAAAGATTTCTTTGCTGTTCTATGGGGAAAGACTTCAGCTCTCCCGGATTGAGGCTGGAAAGGCTTCCCGTACCATATTGCCGTTCCAGGCGGGCCTGGAGATATTCGGAAGCGGCAACCACCAGGACAAGCTTGACCGCATCCAGGCAGTAGCGTTTCATAACCTCATTGGACGGAATATCGACAGCCTCAACTTCCGTTCCGCAGGTAGACACGCATACAAAGACAGATTCCACTTTGCCCAACTGCTCTACAAGCAAACGGTCGGTGAACTTAATCCCGTCGATTTCCACGAAATCAGGGCCTTTATTATTTACGCAGCCAATCTTGTAAACCGCCTTGGGCCTGGCCAGTGGAGCAACCACCCGAATAAGCTCTTCGGTCATTCCGGCAAAACGCCGGGAATCGCCGTGAAGGCGCATCTGTTTCAGAACCCGGTCTACCGTCAGGTCTACCGGAATATGGGAGAGAATCTGTACTTTGTTGCGGGATTCCACTTAAATTTAATCCTCAAGGGTTTACAGCGGCGTTATCTGTGGGGAGACAGTGAACCGGAAAAGAACGACATTCCAAAAAATTTCCTCAGTGCCAGAGGCTGGCCAGGCCAGCCCGGCGGAGTTCCCGGCGTTTAATCCGGACGAGGATCGCAAGAGGATCCCCGGCCATGACACCGCCGCTCCGGAAGGGCCATCAGACCATCCAGAATGGATCAAAAATCTTCCAATACTATCGCCGGCTTCCGGGAATACAGGTCTTCCTTGTCCAGCGAGTGGACCTCGGTGGGATGAGCCGCGATAACGTGCTCATTCATCCTGATCAATCCAAAATGCCGATCATAATCGGTTATCTCGTAGTTACACAATGTGCAATGGAACATAAAGGTGATCGGAATAGTTTTAAACTTAATTACCTCATTAAACTCTTTCATGGCCAATTTTCCATCCCTGCATATTCTCTTCTGAAGCGTTATCCCTGGTTTTCAGGAGAACTGCTCCAGGATTCTTTTTCACTGCTAGACGAATTATAGCAAAATAGGACGCATAATCCAACTCGTAATTTAGTACTTTCCCGGCCTCCTTACCCATCCTATAAATTATGACTGCCCGATGCTTCAACGTTCAATTGACTTCACAGGTAAGCGCTGGTAACATTGAAGCAGGGGGAACAACGACATGGGGCTAGCCTTCAATTTATCTTTATTTCCACCTGACAGCGAGGTAAGCTCGCAGGGGCACCTGGTCATCGGCGGCTGTGATCTGATGAGTCTGGCAGAGGAGTACGGCACTCCTTTATATATATTTGATGAGAAGGCCCTGCGGGAAAAATGCCGGGAGTTTAAGAGCGTTTTCGACGAATTTTATCCGGGTACTAAAGTAGTATATGCCTCCAAAGCTTTTATCAATAAACCCCTGGCTGTCCTCTTTAAGGAAGAAGGTATGGGACTGGACGTAGTCTCAGGCGGAGAGATTAGCATCGCCCATTCGGCAGGTTTTCCTCTGGACAGAGTCTATTTCCACGGCAACAACAAGGGGCTCGAAGAGCTTAAGCTGGCCCTGCAACTGGGAGCCGGCCGGATCGTAGTCGATAATTTTCATGAACTGGGATTACTGGACAAACTGGCCGGAGACATGGGCATCAGACAAACCATATTACTGCGTATCACGCCCGGCATTGACCCTCACACCCAGCAAAAAATCTCTACCGGGAACGTGGATAGCAAGTTCGGGTTTCCGGAGAGCTCCCGGGAGCAGGCAGTAGTCCAGGCCTTAGCTTCACCAAATCTCGACCTGGCAGGCTTCCATTCCCATATCGGTTCATTGATCTTCGATACACAGCCTTACCTGGAAGCCCTGAAGGTAGTACTGGGTTTCGCTGCTGAAATGAAAAAGAAACACGGCCTTGAATTTAAAGAATTGAATGTGGGAGGCGGATTTGCCATACAGTACGTTTCCGAATCACCGGCCCCCCCACCCCGATTTTATGCCGAATCCCTGGCTGCCGCCATTAAGAGAGAGTGTGCCGGGCTGAATATGTCTCTTCCCAACCTGACTATCGAGCCCGGACGGTCAGTCGTGGGAAAAGCCGGCGTGGCCCTGTATACAGTCGGCGCTATCAAGGATATTCCCGGAATACGGCGGTATGTCTCCGTAGACGGTGGAATGGCGGATAATATTCGCCCGGCGATCTACGGTTCCAAATACGAAGCAGTGGTAGCCAATAAAGCCCTGGCTCCAAATGAGGCGACAGTAACTATTGCCGGCAAGTTCTGCGAGTCAGGCGATATTTTAATTAATGATATCCAGCTACCGGCAATTTCCTCCGGCGACCTGATAGCAGTCCCGGACTGCGGAGCTTATTGTCTGGCGATGGCCTCCAACTACAACGCCTCTTTAAAGCCTCCCATTGTGCTGGTCAAAGACAGACAGGCCCGGCTTATCCGGCGCCGCGAGACCTATGAAGACCTGAGCCGTCTGGATGTGATGTAACCGGTCCATGTGGCAAACTGTCGGACAATCTAAAATAATAGAACTTTTTCAACGGGCCCTCATCCAGGGTCGATTAGCCCATGCCTATCTAATGGTAGGCCCTACGCAGGTCGGCAAAATGACGCTGGCACGCGAACTGGCCATGGCTTTGAACTGCCGAGTCGAAATAGACCGGCGGCCCTGCGGAGAGTGCGTTTCTTGCCGGAAGATCAGCGCCGGCAAGCATGCGGACGTGATGATTACAGGATTAAATCAAGCCCCCGCTCCGGATGAGAACAAAGAGAAGACCGAGATCGGCATCGAGCAGATAAAAGACATGCTCCGGACAGCCAGCCTTCCCCCATTTGAGGGAGAATACCGGGTCTATATTATTGATGAAGCCGCAAACCTATCGATGGAGGCGGCCAACCGCCTACTGAAAACTCTGGAAGAACCGCCGGAAAAAGTGACCTTTATCCTGTTAACGGCTAACGCCGGTCTCATCCCGGCGACGGTCATCTCGCGCTGTCAGCGCCTGAATTTGTCCAGACTGAAGACCGATGATATCGAGTCGCTCCTCATCAGCCGGTATAATACTGAGCCGGAGAAAGCCAGGTTACTGGCCTGCCTGAGCCGCGGGAGCCCGGGATGGGCTATCGAAGCGGCTCAAAAAACATCTTTTCTGCAAGAACGCAGTGAAAAGATGGAAAGAGTGATTGCGATTATTAAAAGCGCTTATTCCGAGAGGTTTGCGGCAGCCGCGCAAATGGCGCAGCAGTTCGGCAAAAAGAGGGAGGCGGTATATGAAACACTGGATGCGTGGACCAGTTGGTGGCGTGACCTTCTTCTGGTTAAAACTGGCTGCACTGGTGATATTATTAATATTGATTATAGGGCTGCTCTGGCTGAAATGGCCGGGGCTTTTAGCCTGACTCAAATGAAAACTGCTGTCCGGTATATTCTGGAAGCCGGTGAGCAACTCAAACTAAATGCGAACTCAAGGATTGTATTCGAGAACTTGATGCTGAGCCTTCCCACTCCGATGGGAAACAGAGCCGGCAAACAGCAAACTGGGGTGATAGATGCCTGATATAGTAGGAATACGCTTTAAAAGAGCGGGGAAAGTATATTACTTCGACCCCGCCGGGGTTGATTTAACGGCCTATGATCACGTGGTAGTCCAGACCGCCAGGGGAATCGAGATGGGGCAGGTTGCCATCGCCCCCAAACAGGTGCTGGAGTCCGAGCTGACCGCTGAGTTGAAGCCGATTGTACGCAAGGCCACTGAAGAGGATATCAAACGCGCCCAGGATTTTGCCGCCAAAGAAGGCAGCGCTATGGCGGAATGCACCAAAATGATCGCCAAATTGAATCTGCCTATGAAGCTGGTGGAGGCTGAATATAATATTGACGGCAGCCGCCTCACATTCTATTTCACCGCCGAAGAAAGAGTAGATTTCCGGGAACTGGTCCGGGAGCTGACCGCTTTTTTTAAGACCCGCATTGAGCTGCGGCAGATCGGACCGCGAGACCAAGCCAAACAGATCGGAGGAATGGGACGCTGCGGACGGACGCTTTGCTGCGTCAGTTACCTCACAGAATTCGCTCCGGTCTCTATTAAGATGGCCAAGGAGCAGGATTTACCCCTGGACCCTATGAAAATATCCGGTGTGTGCGGGCGCTTACAATGCTGCCTGGCGTATGAAAACACACAGTATCACGAAGCTAAAGCCAAAATGCCGCGCCGGGGACAGCGGGTAAGTACGCCTTCGGGAATAGGGTTCGTGCTGGGGATCAATCCTTTGAAAGAAACAGTGCTGGTGGAACTGGAGAGCAAGGCCGAAGTAGAGTGCACTTTGAACGAGATCGGGACCTTACAATCAGAGCCCGTCATTCAGGGTGCAAAGGAAGCAGCCGAGGAACCCGCCGTGATTGAGACTCCAGTGGTTGAAACCGCCGCGGCAGCGGGCAATGAAAGTTCCGAACCGGAAGCAAACCCGCCCAAACCGCAGGACCAGCAGGTCAACCCGGCCCCTCCGCAATAAAGCCGGATATGCCCCAGGCCATTACGACTACCGCCAGGACCAGGTAGGCCCAGAAAATATATCTGACCGGTTTACTCAGATAGTTCAGGGCTTCTCTGCGGAATACCAGAATATACAGGCATAAAAGCAGGCTGACTGCAGCCGCCACGAAGACACCACCGCGCATCCTGGTCCCCCTTTTCCCGACATATCTTAACTTCCCCTGAACTCCAGCCCCCATAAATGGACGCCCTGAGGGTACCCATCATCTCTTCTGCCGCAAAAGCGGATTGTATATACGGAATGAAGAAAAGGCAAGCCCGGATACGGCCAACCTATCCGGCTATCTGGGGAAGGTACTTCTGCCAGAGCTTCTGAGCTTCCACGAAATGAAGCGGAATATTGAGATAAATGCTACCGGAAGGACGCACCGGAATCTTTAAAAGCTTCATACGGGCCTGCTCGGGTGTCCTTCCCGCTTTGCGGCGGTTGCAGGTAGCGCAGGCGCTTACCAGGTTTTCCCAGGTATGGCGGCCTCCCTGATGCCGCGGTATCACATGATCCAGGGTCAACTCGCGACTTTGCTTGCCGCAGTACTGGCAGGTATACTGGTCCCGGTTAAAGATTTCCACGCGGGTCAGCTTGGGTTGGGGACGGGGCCTTTTTATCATGTAAGACATCCGGATCACGGTGGGCAGAGGAAAAGAGAGGTTCGCTGTGTGGATATATCCGGTCCCATTCTCCAGCATCTCTGCTTTGCCACTGAAAATCAGGGATATAGCACGCCGGGCGCGGCAGACGTTAAGGGGCTCATAACTCTGATTTAGCACCAAACAAGGATTTTCTACCATATATCCTTACGCCTTGATCTATTTTAATCGCTTTTAGCTTCTGATTGCAAGTAGGATGATCAATACACGATCAGTACGCTCCCCTCTTGACTTTTTAAGCGTAAAAAGTGATAATGTGCAAGGTGGGAATTGGAGTAATAACCTACTCCCTCCAGACCTATTCCCCGATAGCTCAATGGTAGAGCGGGCGGCTGTTAACCGCTAGGTTCTAGGTTCGAGTCCTAGTCGGGGAGCCAGCTTCAAATCTGGCATGCGAGTCCCCTAATAGACAGAACTCTTTTCTTCTGGGGTAACTAATTATCGTAGCGGCTTCTCTAAAGTACCAATCCATTAATTGCATGAAAAATGTAGCTTTGGAAATTAAAAAGATAGGCTGAACACTTATCCTTTTATGAGTCTAAAACAAACCTCTACCAGTTTAGTTGGATACCGGAGTCAATGTGTAAAGCTTGGCAAGCTTCGTAGCAGACTTAATGTCTCCTCGCTTAAGTGATTCTCTAATATCGTCTAGTTTATATGCGTCATCCAGCGAAATGTAAGGTGACCATCCTTCATCTGTATAGATCATTTCCACTTCCACTTCAGCAACGTATTTGCCTTCGTGAACCATTTTAGTATAGCGACGTTTGTTCATTTCTTTCTCCTTAAAAAGCCCTCTTCCCAGCGTTTTGGATCCGGTCGATATGCAGTAACAAGAACTGCCGGAGATGCCTTCCCTTTCGGGATCCCCCACACCGCATGTACAGGCTGCCCTTTGCGATCTTTTTGTAGAACAAGAATACAAGGTCCTTTAGGATAATCTAGCTATTCCTCAACTATTATAGCCTCTTCCACTGATGATATAATATCACGTACAAAGAGTCCATCCTCGGCAAGTTCATCATATCCATGGTCCGAGATATTTACTTGATCTTGTCGAACTAGCTGTTGGATATTAGCAAGGAAATCGCTCATAGTCTTCCTATATCATATCTCCGGCTCTTAACCGATTTTACTCCGCTAGCAGATAGCATATTATCAAGCTAAAAGTACTCAATCTATATATTATTGCCTGCGGCTATTGTATTTCAACGTTATAGCTTATGTCAATTTGCGACATGATTAAGACAAAAATAATCTGCTTGCAAATTGTTTTCTAGAGTCGAAGGTTAGAAATTAACCCCTTTATCATAAAATTATTTTTTATGTTGGACCGACATCAATTGGCCGCTTGAGCATCGGATATTAAACTGAA
>JAQULX010000090.1 GCA_028718465.1 Dehalococcoidales bacterium
CATCTTGCGGGGCTACCCATATATATATTCAAGCTGCATTATATGTCGCTAAGGAATATAACATTAATCCAAACCAGATAGAGGAAATCATACTTACCTGAGGAGAAGATGGAGCTCAGCATAGCCTGTTTCCTGAAGCTGCCGAGCCAGTCACGAGTATAGGTGCAAAATTTTCCATTCCTTTTGTGGTAGCAGTAGCCATCGTAAAACGTAAAGTAGCTATTAGTCATTTTCTTATTGAAAATTTGCATGATCCCGATGTAATTAGAGTGGCCAAGAAGATCAGATTTAAGGTTGATTCAACTATTGGCTCCTTTATTCCCGTTGAAATCGAAATAAGAACAACCAAGCAAAATTATTATTTCAAGGTGGACAGCAATAACGTTCATACCAATTCGAATCTAAGCATTGAGCAATTAATATCCAAATTTAGGGATTGTGCTAGTTATTCAAAAAAACAATTACCCGCAACGAAACTTGACGATCTGATTGATAGCCTACTTCATCTTGAAAAAGTAAATGATATGCGAGAAATAACAGACATTTTAGTTTAAGCCCTGGATTATATTTTAAGGTGCACACCGTTGCGTGGACAAGAATTACTCTTGGTTAAGATGGGGTTGAGTATGGGCCAGTTTATCTATCTTGGCTCTTACCTCGGGGAGAAAACCTGGTTTATGGAAAGTATCCTTTAAAATCTTCTGGCTTTATTCTTATCATATCCTATATATACATGTATAACAGCCAGTTAATTACATGTCTGCAAGGGATAATATCGTATATATCTTATTAGATCAACAGCTATGTCAGACTAGTTGGCAAAGTTACTTGATACAATTTCTAATATAGGGGAGTATTACATAGATATGAAGCAGATAGCCAGTCTGCGATCCCCAGCAGCGGAAAGGAGATGGGGAATAAACCGCTGATCAGTGATACGGGGTTTATGAACTGTTTAGTGACAGAACTTCTATATTCACCCACCTATATTAAGCATAACTAACAGACAAATTCGATAAAAACACAAGGAGAGGATATAGTGAATAAGAAACATTCGATTATGGTTGTGGGTATTATACTGATTGTCATTATTGCCTCTCTTTCTATTATAATCGGATGCTCTATGCCTGAACCTGTAGTAAAGTCTTTAGGCCCGTCTATGGTCGGCTTAATTGCTCTGATAGCCATACTTATAGCTTTTCCGCAAATCCCCATGATAATACCTGACATGATGGCAAGATGAAAATGATTGAATCTGCAATAATGAATATTGGAGGTGGTTATGGCAATTTCAATTGAAACAATGAAAGGAATTAACAGTACTATAGTATTCACTGACCGGGTTAAGAAACGACATCTGGAGTGTGAAGGGGCTCCGCTGTGGATTTCCGGGCGCCGGGGTCGCTCTTTCACGGAATCCTGGAAGACCAGCGAGGCTGAACCGCTTAATGTCAGATGGGCTCTGGCAATCGCTCGCGTTCTGGATGAATCGTCGATTGTTATTCGCGACGGTGAGCTGATCGTGGGTTCGGAAACCAAATACGTCCGGGGCGCCGAGGTTGTTCCGGAACAGAATCCCCATGACATTTTAAAATCCCTGGAACAGAAACAGGTTAGAACGATGAGTGAAGTGATGTCGGCTTCGATTGAACCGGAAGAGGAAGTCGCCATGCGAGAAGCTGCCCAGTACTGGATGGGCAAATCGATCCGCGACCGCGTCGAAACTTCCCGGATGCGGCAGAACGGGAAACAATATTTAGATCTGATCGATAATGGGGTCAGGGTCATGACTGACAGCGTCGGGGCCGTCGGGAAAAACCAGGGCAACTTTAACCCCCGTATCATTCGGGAAGGCCTCCAACCGACTATCGATAGAGCTAAGCAGGAAAAAGCCAAAGTAATGCAATCATGGTGTACTTTCCCCCGGGACTCTTTTGCGCGATATCACAAGATCGCCGTTTTGGACTCTATTATCATCGTTTGCGAGGCAATTATCCGGTTTGCCAGAAGGCATGCCGAACTGGCTCGCCAGATGGCTGAGACAGAAAAAGATCAGGTTAGAAAGCAGGAACTACTGGAAATTGCCGAGCGCTGCGAGTGGGTGCCGGCCAATCCCGCTCGTACCTTTGCCGAAGCGCTGCAAAGCTTCTGGTTCTGCTCCCTGGGCCAGAAAAAAGAATCCCCCTTCCCCTCCGGCTCTTGCCCGGGCCGCATGGATGAATGGTTATATCCCCTCTTCAAGAAGGATATCGAATCCGGCAAACTGAATTATCAACAGGCTGCCGAGACCCTGGGCTGCATGTGGGTCAAGTTCAATGAAGCTCAATCTTTCCACGGCTTCTATTTTGCCAAGGAAGCTGCTGGCTCTCTATTGCAGCAGATTACCATTGGCGGTACGGATAAGGACGGCAAGGATGCCACCAATGATGTGTCTTATCTGATACTGGAAGTCTCCCGTCAGATGGCGATACCCCAGCCCGGTCTTTATGTTCGCTGGCATAATACGATTGACCATAATTTCATGATTAAAGCCGTGGAGACCAACCGGGATACCGGAGGCGGCGTGCCGGCTTTCATCAATGACCAGGCAGGAACCCGTAACTTCCTGGGTTTGGGCGTTCCTTTGGAGGATGCCGGTGAATGGACCGCAGCCGGCTGTTTATCCTATTGTCTCTCCAAGGTCAATACCGTGGTACGCATGCCTTTGTATATCAATATACCCAAGGTATTCGAGATTGCTTTGAATAACGGGTACGATCCCCGGACCGGTATCAAAGCCGGTCGTCAGACTGGAGAAGCTGTCAAGTTCACTTCGATAGACCAGTTGGAGAATGCATTTTGGGAGCAGTTCAGCTACTTTATCGACAAGGGACTGAATGATCTTTACATTGGCTTCCTGGCCAAGGGAGACTTTCTCTGTGCCCCGGTCAGCACTGCTTATCTCGAGGACAGCATCAAGACCGGCAAGGATGCTATGGAGGAAGGCGGGCGCTATCCCCAGTTGAACCTCTGTATCGGTCAGCGGGGATTTGTGGATGTGGCTAATTCCCTGGCAGCCATAAGGAAGGTAGTCTTTGAGGACAAAAAGGTTACCATGTCCAGGTTGTTGGAGGCTCTGAAAGCGGACTGGGTGGGTTATGATGATGTTCTCAAACTTTGCATGCAGGCTCCCAAATACGGCAATGATGATGACTATGTCGATGAGATTCATGACCGTCTTTCCCTGAAGTCCGGCGAAATTATCGCCGCCAAAAAAGATCCGGTTAACGGACTTACCTGGAAGGTAGCCAGACCGGCGCTAACCGGACACTATTACCTGGGTGAAGTGGTAGGAGCCTTACCCAACGGCCGCCAGGCCGGGACCCCGTTATATGATGCAGCCTTATCACCCGGAGCCGGAACAGATGTCAACGGGCCGACTTCAGCCATAAAATCCGCCACCAAGGTGAACCATTTTAAACCGGATATGGACAGCCTGGTTATGAACATGAAGTTTAGCTCTACGATATTAAAAGACCGTTCCTCCATCGAGCAATTTATTTCTATGATGAGAACGTTCTTTAACCGGGGCGGCTGGCATATCCAGTTTAATATCCTGAATAAAGATGACCTGATCCAGGCCAAGGCCCATCCTGAACAATGGAAGCATCTGATTGTAAGAGTTGCCGGTTATAGCGCTTACTTCGTCGAGTTACCGCCTGCCATTCAGGATGAAATTATAGCTCGTACCGAACATAGCCTGTAACCTTGAATTAAGCAAAAAGTTTTACCTGGCGTCTCCGGGTCGACCGGTAATTCTGTTCGATTTAGCCGGCGGTTCAGGGATAAAGAAGCATCTTGGCTTGCACCTCTGGTTAAGATGCTGCGGAAGACTTCCCTTTACTGCCGGCTGGTCTGAACAGTTTTTCGGCCGACCTTACTCTTGACAATGGAGGGGGATGCTTTTAAGATTTTCATTATATTGTATAGTTCTTTTAGAAGGTCTGGTATGTCTGGAAAATCCGGTAAGTGGACATGGGAAGAAGATGGCGCAAAGGTGGTCCGTAGCATTGCACGGACCGGTCCCGGGTGCCATGAGGGCTGCGGGGTCCTGCTGTATGTTAAAAACGGGAAACTCGTGAAGGTCGCCGGTGACCCGGAGGTCCAGTTCAACCAGGGCCGTTTATGTCCCCGGTGTCTGGCTCTTCCTCAACTAATCTATCATCCTGACCGCCTGAAATACCCTTTAATAAGAGCAGGAGCCAGGGGAGAAGATAAGTGGAAACGGATTACCTGGGCAGAAGCTTATGAAACCGTAGCCCGGAATCTTATCGATATCCGAAAGCAGTATGGTGCGGAATCCGTCATTTTTTGCCGCGGCACAGGAAGAGATATCGACCACATTAACAGGCTGGCCGATACATTCGGCAGTCCAAACGCTTCGAGCTTTCTATATGGAAACTGTTGCTTGAGTCCGCAAATTGCGGTTCAGGATACTGTTCTGGGAAACATCACTGTTCCCGATTGCTCCCAGTTTTTCCCGGATCGCTACCAGAATCCAAATTGGAAAGTACCCGAGTGTCTGATTATCTGGGGAAATAATCCGCTGGTTGCTAATTCCAATGGATTCCTGGGTCACTGGATAATTGAGTGCATGAAACGGGGGTCTGAATTAATTGTCATTGATCCCCGGAGGACCTGGTTAGCCACGCGTGCCAGGATATGGCTGCAGATCAGACCGGGTACGGATGCGGCTTTAGCTTTAGGCATGTTGAATGTAATTATCAATGAAAGACTTTACGATGCGGAGTTTGTTCAAAAGTGGACTTACGGCTTCGATGAACTGAAGCAGCGGGTTCAGGAATACCCCCCGGATAAAGTGGCTGAAATCACCTGGATAGCTAAAGATAAAATAATAGAAGCCTCCAGGTTCTTCGCTAAAAGTAAACCTTCAGCCATAAAATGGGGTGTCGCCACGGAGATGAGCAAGGAGTGTGTTGCCACTGCTCATGCTCAGATAGCTTTGTGGTCCATTACTGGTAATCTGGATGTTCCCGGAGGGCACCTGGTTACCAATCATCCTTCTGAATCCGGTCAATCGAATATATGGTTCCGGAAAACCTTGACTCAAGAGCAACAACAAAAGAGGATAGGCCGGGAAAACTATCCATTTCTCAGTCGTTTGGGAAGAGTTGCCACCGGCGCGGTAGCTGAGCAGATATTGACCGGTACACCGTATCCGATAAAAGCTGCCTGGATTCAGGGGACAAATCCGATTGCCGGTAATGCTGCTGAGCCCAGGAAGGTTTATAAAGCCCTCCGGAAACTGGATTTCGTAGCTGTAGTTGATCTGTTTATGACTCCGACTGCGATGGGGTTAGCGGATATTGTATTGCCGGCAGCTACCTATGCCGAAAGAGATGGTATAGGTATCCCCAGACCTCCCGTAATGAGGTCTTTTTTTGGTGCTACCAACAAGGCCATCGAACCTGTAGGAGAATGCAAGTCTGACCTGGAGATCGTCTTTGAAATAGGGAAGAGGATGAATCCGGAAGCCTGGCCGTGGAAAAATATTGATGAGGTCCTCGACGAAATGGCTAAACCTTTTGGTTTAACCTTTAATGAGCTTAGAGAAAAGAGCGCTGTCTGTTCCGAATTTGAATACCGGAAATTCGAAAAGGGATTATTGCGTGCGGATAAGCAGGCAGGTTTTAATACTCCCACCGGCAAGGTGGAGTTATACTCCACTGAGTTTAAGAAATGCGGTCTGGACCCACTGCCCTATTTTGAAGAACCTCCGGAGAGCCCAATCAGTACTCCTGAAATCGCCCGGGATTATCCTTTTATTCTAACCACTGGCGCCAGGTCATGGGCTTATTTTTTGACTGAGCAGCGGCAGATTCCCCTGTTGCGTCAAATAAATCCTGACCCGGTAACCGAACTGAATCCTGAAACTGCGCAGAAGCTGGGGATTAAGGATGGAGATTGGATAATTATCGAGAGTAAATACGGAAAATGTAAGCAAAAAGCCAAGCTCACTAATGGAATACATCCGGGTGTAATTGGCTCTCAGCAAGGATGGTGGTATCCGGAGAAGGCCGGTGCAGAGCCTGATTTATTTGGAGTGTGGGAATCTAATATCAATCTTTTACTGCCTGGCGGCTGGACCGGCAGATCGGGGCATGGTTATCCCTACAAGTGCCAGATGTGCCGGGTTTACAAAGCGGAGGATAATTAAGTGCCAAGGTATGGATTGTTAATAGATTATGAATTTTGTGTCGGTTGCCATACCTGCGAACTATCTTGTAAGCAAGAACACAATCGTCCTCCGGAAGAATGGGGTATCCGTATCAGTGAGATTGAGCCTGAAATAAGCGGGGGCAAATTATATTACATCCCCTTTCCCACTGATAAATGCAATTTATGTGGTAAACGCGTCGCTAAAGGCCTTCAACCTGCTTGCGTGCAGAATTGTTGGGCGGGAGTAATGAAATTCGGGTTAATCGAACATCTCGCCGAATATATGAAAAACAAGCCCAGGACTGTGATGTGGGCTCCCCATTAAAGGTTGAATTTAAAGGTTTTTAAGAGTTAAATGGAATAGGAGGTTTATTTCTAAAATGAATGAAACCCAGGAATTAGCCAGATTTATTACTGAACTACGCTATGCCGATTTAAAGGATGAAGTGGTTAAAAAGGCGAAAGGACTGATAATTGACCTGTTCGGCTGTCAACTCGCTTTTGCTACTCTGCCCTGGAATAAGGCTGTCTATCAATATACTCGAAATAAACATTCCGCCTCTAATGATAGTACGGTGGTGTATTATGGTCTGAAGACTACGGCTGAAGATGCCGCTTTCGCCAACGCCGTCTTCGGGCATGGTTTTGAGATGGATGATACCGAGATGCTGACTGCCAGCCATCCCGGTGTCGCAGTAATCCCTTCTGCCCTGGCAATGGGTGAAGTTGGAGTAATCTCCGGCAAGGAATTCTTAACGGCCATCGTTGCCGGATATGAGGCGATGCTGCGGCCGGGTATTGCCGCTCGAGCCATGATGATGCGGGGCTTTCATTCCACCGGAGTAGGCGGTACCCTGGGATCAGCTGCTGCTGCTGGCAAGATCCTGGGATTTGATGTAGATACTATGGTCAGTGCTCTGGGGATAGCCGCCAGTGAGTCCAGCGGGATCACTGAATATGCGATCTCGGGTGGTTCTGTCAAACGGACGCATGCCGGCTTTGCATCTCAATCCGGAGTCAAAGCAGCTCTGCTGGCCATGCTGGGTATTACCGGTCCGGCAGCTGCCCTGGAAGGAAAGAAAGGATTTTGCCATGTCTTCTCCGATGAGTGCTCGATGGAAGAGATCACCAAAGACCTTGGAAAAGAGTACAGAATAATGTTAACTGGCAACAAGCCCTATTGCTGCTGCGCGGGACAGCACACAGTTATTGATGCCGGCGCCAACCTGAAGAAAAAATATAACCTCAATCCTGAAGAAATCGTTGAAGTCATTATCGAACAACGGCCCCGGGAAGCCATTAACCTGGGCAATATCATTATTCCGGAGGACGTCATTTCTGCTCAATTCAGCGCCCGCTTTGGTCTGGCGTTAAATTTGATTAAAGGCAGCAACGGCTACCAGGACTATAATGAGAAAAACATCAGGGATCCTCAAATCCTCAACCTGGTGCGGAAGATGAAATATATACCGGATGAGAAGTGTGAAAAGCTCAAAGTGAGTGACGGCGGACCGGCTCTGGTGACTATAAAGCTGAAAGATGGGACCACCTATGTGGAGCAGGTAGATTATGCCAGGGGGTCCATACAAAATCCCATGACTGCTGAAGAACTTGAAAACAAGTTCAGAAGTCTAACCTCAAATATTCTGCCCGCGAGACGCGTGGAGGCTATCATCCGGACTGTTAAAGGTATCGAGGAACTGGATAATATTAACAGGTTGGCATCTTTGCTGGTGTCCGATGGGGAAGTCTAGGAATACATGTTTAATATTGCCTTATGAAGATAATAATCAATCAAAAAACATTATCTATGGTACAGGGCGATATCACCCGGCAAACTACTGATGCTATTGTCAACGCCGCTAACTCCAGCCTGATGGGTGGAGGTGGAGTTGACGGGGCCATACACCGGGCTGGAGGCCCGGCAATCCTCGAAGAATGCAAGCAGATTGTTGCCAGGCAGGGCAGGCTGCCGCCCGGAAAAGCAGTTATCACTACCGGCGGCAACCTGCCGGCCAGGCATGTTATTCATACCGTTGGACCTATCTGGCAGGGCGGGAACAGCAATGAGTCCCAACTACTGGCAAGCGCTTATAAGGAAAGCCTGAGTATTGCGGAGCAAAATCACCTTCAAAGCATCGCTTTTCCTTCGATAAGCACCGGGGCTTACGGATACCCGGTCGGCCAGGCCGCGCGGATTGCTGTGCAGGCGGTCATCTCCTTTCTCAAGAGCGAAGATCCGTCAATACAGGAAGTGAGATTCGTACTGTTCGATACGGGAACGTACGAAGCGTATGTAAAAGCTTTGCAGCAAGAAGCAGAAAAACAGCCGGAGTGACAATCAGGATGTCAGATCAGGCCAATGCTGATTGAAAAGGGCTCACATCTATGCATGTGAAGCAAGTTGAGTGGTGATAGAAAAGCCCGGGCCCGGGTTGGCCGGATGGGGCTCTTCCCCATTTCTCTCATTCCTCAACTGGTCCAGAGCCAGATCGTATCGGGCAATTATGTCGGCGGCCTTTTGCAGGCTTCCTTG
>JAQULX010000091.1 GCA_028718465.1 Dehalococcoidales bacterium
CAGTATCATTTGTTGAGCGAAAACAGCACAAAAATAAAGGATGCACAATATCCAAAATGGTCCGGAGCTAAATGCTTGTTTAAATCCAATTTCACCTCGCTCCTGGGCCTGTTTTGCGTTTAAGATAATTTCTCTATGGGAGGGCGATATATTCCCTATGGGGTCACGTATAAATATTGCCGAGATAGCGATGATCGCTAATACCGAAACACCAATAATAATATAAGAAGTTCTCCAATTATAAATATCAATCAGCTTGGTTATGAGTGGTGCCCCAAGCATTGAACCGATGGCTAGCCCTGATATAGTGATGCCTGTCATGAGACCGCGTTGTTTCCTGTAAAATCGGGCTACTAACGAAGTAGTGGGAATAAGCCCGGCCATCATCAAGCCTACTAATATCCCATAAAACAAGTAAAACTGCCATAATGTATTCATTAATGAGAGCAACAGGCAGGCACAACCTCCCATGACGCTAAAGCTAAAAATGATTAAGCGAGGACTGAACTTATCCACCAGCCTGCCTGCAAGGATAGCCATCAGGCCACTCCATATCACAGATAGTGAGAATGCCCCCGAGGTCTCCGCTCGGGTCCAGCCAAACTCGGTTGCTACAGGTTTGAAAAAGACTCCAAAGCTGGACATCACAAGACCCATGGTTAGCAATACAAGGAAGGTGCCAATGACCATGGTGTGACCATGGGATATGTTTTTCTCATCTATATTTAGTGGAAATTCAATCCTTTCGTTATGCAAAGATAATTACATCCGAAATGGTTATTACAGCGTCTTCCTATCATATAATAATTAATTACGAAATACCATTGGTTGTCAGCGTCCTGCAGGGTCATTTCATTTACCCCGCATGACCGTTAACCAACGATTCAATAAGGTAGAGCCATGAGGTTGCCAGCCATTTTCTCTAATAGCAGCGGCAATATTAGTAGCTCCAGAACGCCGGAATAAGCTAATCACCACATTCCGTAAAGCCGCCATCACTTCAGGCGCTGACCCTTTCCTGATCTGAGAAGCATCTTCTCCCAGAGTCACATCTCTTACCCGGAATAATTTGTTCTCGATTGCACAATGTCCCCGCACTAAACTGAGAAGCTTCAGCGGACCAGTTTCTGCTCCTAAACTGGTGATGGCATAACGTACCTGGGAATCCTTCGGGCCTTTTTTCTCTGTCTCCCGTTCTACTTTGCAGACTTGTTTTAAGCCCGGCCAGTCCAGATAGTCATTCAAGGCGGTCGAAGTCCATAACCGTCTGACTTCCAGCCTATTCCCGTGCCGGCTCCATTGTTCGGTTTGGTTTACAGGAAGCTCTGTGGCGGGCTTATCAAATATATATTGAATAGCCCAGTGTAATTGTGCTTGATTCCCTTTGACAATAAAGAGGTAATTCCCCTTCCCGCTAAGGATTTGCTGGCAAAAGAAAAATTGTATTTTGGGGTATTTTGTGCTATATCTGTTATAGATTTACAGGGGGATTTTTAATGACTCAATTAGAATCTGCAAAGTCGGGTAAAATAACCCGTGAGATGAGACAGGTAGCTGCCCGGGAGGGACTGGAAGAGGAGTTGATCCTTCAGGGGATTGCCGAAGGCAATATCGTAATTCCTGCCAATATCAGGCATTCGAACCTGGAACCACGGGGTATCGGCAAAGGACTATCTACAAAAATCAATGCCAATATCGGGACATCCTCAGACTACGGTGATGTCAATACCGAGATGCAAAAACTCCAGGTCTGTCTTGAAGCTAAAGCTGATGCGTTAATGGACTTAAGCACCGGTGGGGACATACCGGCTATCCGGCAGGCAATTATTGCCGCCTGTCCTCTGCCGCTGGGAACTGTTCCTATCTATCAGGCAGGTGTTGTCACCATGCGCAAACAGGATGCTATGGTCAAGATGACCGTGGATGACCTGTTTGCCGCCATCGAGGACCATGCCAGGGATGGAGTGGACTTTATTACCGTTCACTGCGGGGTCACCCGTGCCGCCATTGACCGGTTGAAACAGCAGGGACGGGTGGCTGATGTCGTCTCCCGTGGTGGTGCTTTCCTGATAGGGTGGATGCTTTATAACGAAAGAGAAAACCCACTTTACGAACAGTACGATCGTTTACTGGAGATAGCCCGGGAATATGATGTCACCTTGAGCCTGGGTGATGGAATGAGGCCTGGATGCCTGGCGGATGCCACGGACAGAGCCCAGATAGAAGAACTGCTGACCCTGGGAGAACTGGTCCAGAGAGCCCAGGACGCCGGAGTCCAGGTCATGGTTGAAGGCCCGGGTCATGTACCCTTGAATGAAATAGAGACCAATATCCGTTTACAAAAGGCTGTCTGCAAGGGGGCCCCTTTTTATGTTCTGGGCCCGCTGGTTACGGATGTCGCGGCCGGATACGACCACATTACCAGCGCCATCGGAGGGGCCATCGCGGGGGCGGCGGGAGCTGATTTCCTGTGCTATGTCACTCCGGCGGAGCATCTTTCTCTTCCCGATCCCGAGGATGTCAAGCAGGGCATCATGGCTTCACGTATTGCCGCCCATGCCGCAGACATAGTCAAGGGCGTTAAGGGCGCCCGGGAATGGGACCTGAAGATGTCCGTTGCCAGGAAGAAGCTGGACTGGGCAGAACAGGCCAGATTATCTATCGATCCCGAGCTTTCCCGGAAGGTCCACGCCAAGCATTCCTCGGCGAGTAAGGCTTGCAGTATGTGCGGCGGGTTCTGCGCTATGGCGCTGGTTGAAGAGTACCTGGGCGTTTCGGCCCCACGGTGCTGATCGGGAGTTGTCTGCATTGCTGGATGTAGCGGTTATCGGCGGCGGACCTGTCGGGAGCCGCCTGGCTTTCAAACTGTCATCCCTGGGCCGCCGGGTAGCCGTTCTGGAAAAAAACGCCTCAATAGGGGGAAAGCGCGCCTGTACCGGCATTATCAGCCGGGAATGCGCTGCCAGGTTTGCTGTACCTTCGCATGTCATATTCCGCCAGCTTAACAGCGCGAAAATATTTTCTCCTTCCGGGGAATATATTCGACTTTACAGGCCTGATACACAGGCCTGTATTGTTGACCGCATTCATTTCGATACCGTAATGGCTGAGACTGCCCAATCCAGCGGTGCTCTTTACCAGTTAAAAAGCAAAGCAGAGAATATCCGGTTTCATCAGGACAGAGCTGTAATTGAGATCGACCATGAGGGGCAGCCCCGATCTCTAGAGGCTAAAATTGTGGTCTTGGCCACCGGATTCAATGCCGCGCTGGTGAAAAGGCTGGGTTTAGGACAGCCCGGTTATCTGGTTGCCGGAGCCCAGATTGAGGTTGGAATGGAAGGGACGGATGAAGTGGAGGTTTACCTCGATCAAAAGCTGGCCCCGGATTTTTTTGCCTGGTTGGCGCCTACTGCAAACGGACGCGCTCTGGCCGGACTGATGACACGGCAATCTCCGGGTTTTCGTCTTCGTGAATGGCTGGCTCGGCTGAAGAGCGCGGGAAAAGTGATCTCTGAGGCCGGCCCGATATATTACGGCGGTATTCCTTTGAAACCGCTGCCAAGGACCTCCGGGGAGAGATTAATAGTGGTTGGAGATGCGGCAGGCCAGGTAAAGCCCACGACAGGCGGCGGCCTTTATTTCGGTATGCTCTGCGCCGATATTGCAGCCGATGTAATCCAGGAGGCGCTGGAAAACCGGGACTGTTCGGCAAAAATGCTTTCCAAATACGAAACGGAGTGGCGGGAAAAACTGGGCCATGAGCTTAAGATAGAATATACGGCGCGCCGGATGTATAAAAAACTGAGCAATCCGCAGATAGACAGGCTGGTTTCCGCTATTAAAAATACCGGATTGGTCGATTCTCTGCTTCTGGACGACAGCCTGTCTTTTGACTGGCACGGCGGTCTGATGCTGAAGGCATTGAAGGCCGGGGTGAAGTCGCAGGTAAAGCGGGTTTTTAATTTATAGCTGCCACAGGAGAGACAATTGGAACTGGACGTAATAGATACACATGCTCATCTTGAGATGCCGGAATTCAATGACGACCGGGAAGAAATGATAGAAAGGGCCCGGGTGTCCGGGGTAAATAAAATCATTACCATCGGGATTGATATTGAGTCCGCCAAAAAGGCGATTGAACTGGCGGAAAAACATTCCGGAATATGGGCCGGAATCGGGATTCATCCCCAGGAATCCGGGGGAGTGCAAAAAGAGGATATCGAAAAACTGGTGGAGCTGGCCGGGAGTCCCCGGGTAGTGGCTATCGGAGAGCTGGGATTGGACTACTATCGCGATTACTCCCCGAGACAGGACCAGATGAAGGCGTTAAAATGGCAGCTTGAAGCAGCTAAAAAGCTGGGATTGCCGGTTATTATTCACTGCCGGCAGGCCCAGGAAGACATGCTTCCCATATTGAGAGAGTGGAGCGGCTCTTTCCAGATGCCGGAGGGGAGGCCGAGGGGTGTGCTGCACTGCTTCGGTGGAGATGAGGCTACCGCCGGGGTTTATATCGAAATGGGATTCTATATTTCAGTCGGCGGTTATATCGGTTACCCTTCTTCCGCGCGGTTGAGAGGAACGCTGGAAAGAATCCCCCTGGACAGACTGGTGGTTGAGACGGACTGTCCTTTTTTGCCTCCCCAGAAGTACCGTGGGAAACGCAATGAGCCGGCTTATGTGTTATATACGCTTCAGGCTTTAGCTGAGATAAAGCGCGTATCCGTTGAGGAAGCCGCCCGGCAAACCACCGGGAATGCCGTGCGCCTTTTTAATCTATAACAATCTTTAAACCAGCAGCAGGCGTTCAGCGTTACCGTGGGCTATTCGCTCCTTGTCGGCAGGGTTTACCGGGAGCTGGTCCAGGAAATGGCAGGCTGACTCCATTGATTCATAAGGATAATCCGCAGAGAACAGGATCCGATTGACTTCGACCTGAAGAAGCAGGCCAAGAAAGGCCGGGAGATTGTTCAAACCGCTGAGTGTGTAATAAAAGTTCTCCCGGAAATAAGACTCTACAGGCCGTTCCAGATAGGTCTCCTCCCGGGGTAAATACCGGTTGATTGTTGAAAGCAAGTATGGAATAGTTTCACCCAGATGTCCGATTATAATCCGGAGACCTGGATAACGATCAAATACTCCGCTGACGACAAGACGCAGGGAATGTACCGCCGTTTCAATATGCCAGCCCCAGGCCGCAGTAGACAGCAGTCCTGATACATTCGGCGCATAGTCTCCGGTATAGTAGGCCTCAATGACCTTTTGAGGGGGGCGTGTCGGATGAAGATAGATCGGGACCTGGAGAGCGGCAGCGCTTTCCAGGATCGGCCTGAAGAATTCCTCATCGAGGTAGCGCCCCTGTGTGTGCCCCATGACGGCTGCCCCTTTGAAGCCGTAGTCGTTTACCGTACGTTCCAACTCCCTGGCTGCCTGGTCGGGATCTTGCGTAGGTAGAGCCGCAAATCCGGCAAACCGCTCCGGATAGTATTTGACAGCCTGCGCCAGGATATCATTCTGTTCGCGAGCGATAGCTACCGCTTCCGCCGCTGCCATTTGCTGCACACCCGGAGAAGCGAGAGATAATACCTGCATATCGATGCCTGCGGCATCCATTTCCTGGGTCCTCAGATCACCAAGATCGCAAAGTCTCTCTGTAAGAGTCGGTCCGGGGCCCCGTGCCCTTTTATACTGGTCTCTCATCTGGATATTTGCGGTTTTAATGAAATCCCGTGTTGCGTAATGTTCTTCGATCGCAATTATACGCATCTTCCTGGAGGCCATAGTTTCCATCTTTGCCTGTCTCCCGGTTCGCTGCCCTTTACTTTAATAGATCGGGCATCTAATAGTAAATATTCCTTCTTTTAAACATGGTTTTGGTCTGGGGGCATTTGCTGTCTCTATTATGGTAGGAACAGGCCTTACAGCGCAAGCAAGGGATAACCTGCATATATTTTTGCCCTTTGTTGGCCCATTCGGGATCGACCAGCAAGCCCCTGCCGACGGCTACCAGATCAGCATAGTTTCGTTCGACCAGATAGCCTGCGTCCAGGGGAGTACTGATCCCATTGACCAGAATTACCGGGACTTTAACCTTCTCTTTAATCTGCGCGCCCCGCCAGACTATCGAGTTGTAGTGGAAATGTGCGGGAACAGGGACATCAGTTATCTCGCCGGCGATATAATCAGTCATTCCCCTGGAGATGTGCAAAATATCAATCCCGGCTTCTTCCAGCGCCCGGGCTATCCGGATGCTGCTTTCGGTATCAGGTTCATCGCAGCCTATACGGCAGGAAATGATGAAGTCCGATCCCGCCGCCTGGCGGATTTTTTCAATTATCTCGACAGCAAACCTGGTCCTGTTGACCAGGCTCCCGCCGTAATCGTCTTCCCGTTTATTGACGAGCGGAGAAAAGAACTGGCTGATCAGGTAGCCGTGGGCGCCGTGCAACTCTACGCCGTCAAGCCCGGCCTTCTGGGCTCTGAGAGCAGCCGCCACGAATTCGTCCTGGATTGCGCCGATTTCAGCATGAGTAAGGGCTCTCGCCTTAATTTCCCGGTTTGACCTTGATAGTCCGTTAAAGTCCGAGGGAGCTACCGGGTCTGAGGTTACTTCGCCGGCTGCCGCCAGACCGGCATGGTGGAGTTGTACCAGAACCCTGGTGTCGTATTCATGACAGTACCCGGCGATCCGGCTAAAACCTTTAATATGCTTGTCTGACCAGAGCCCCAGTTGAGTCGGGGAAAGTCTGCCGGTCTTATTAATGCAGGTAGCTTCAATAATTATCATCCCCACTCCGCCCCTGGCCCTGTCCCGGTAACGTTCTATATTGTTCAGCGTAAATAGCCCGTCCTCTCCGGTGAAACCGGAACAGACCATCGGCGGCATTACAATACGGTTTTTAATCTTCATGTTTCTGATGGAAATCTCAGAAAACAGACTGCTCATTTGTTGCTCCTTAAGCTTGCAAAACCTGGTCCCCTGCCCCGCCGGGTGCTTCCATCCGGCAGGACTGAAAGCAAGGGCGCCTGAAATCAGCATAATACTCCCGCTGTAAATTGTCATTATTCCTATGGGAGTATTAGCGCCTGCCGGTAGCCTGAAGAGCCATCTTTTAGCTGTAGGTGCCGATCACCTGCCCGGTCTGAGAGGTATCATAACCACCCAGGGTGGCGACGATGTCTTTAAATTCGGAGCCGCGAATGATTTCGAGCAGGGGTTGAAGCAGTTCGCTCTCGTAGAAAAAGCGCGGGATGGCCAGGTCGTAGCGCTCCTTGAGGAGGGGCACGAAATCCAGACCCAGCGCTCTGGCCGCCGCCAGAATACCCAGCCCCACATCCGCCGCCCCGCTGGAAACAGCGGCGGCCACACCGGTATGGGTGTACTCTTCCCTTTCGTAGCCGTGGATCTGCGCGGCATCCATTCCGCCCTGTTTCAGTTTATAATCCAGCAGCACCCGGGTACCGGACCCGCGCTGGCGGTTGATAAAAACAATACCCGGTCTTAACAGGTCGTTGAGACTATGCACCCCTTTAGGATTGCCCCCGGGTATGATCAAGCCCTGTTCGCGGTAGACCAGGTTCATCAGTACCGTCTCTCTGCCGCTCAAGACCTGTTTGATAAAGCTCACGTTATATTCTCCGGTCTCTTCATCCAGCAGATGACAGCCCGCCAGGTGAGCTTCTTCCCTCTGGATGGCTATCAGTCCGCCCAGACTGCCCACATGCGCCGACGATAAGCGGCGGTTGGGGTAATATTTATGCAGCAAGCTGTCCAGCAGGTCCAGGGCCAGGTCGTGGCTGCCGATTGCCAGGACCGTGTTCTCTACCTCTTCCAGTGATCGCTTTAGCTCTACTTCGATATCGGCCCCGCTGTTCAGACCTTCAGAGAAGCGAGGGATCCGGAGGACTCCATCCGCTCTTACCAGGGACATTATAATACCGGCTCCGCGCGACAGAGGCGTTGCCACCATCCTCTGGTTCACCCGGCCCAGGGTCACCCGCACAAACTCTTCCTGCCCGATGTGGGATTGGATCTTCCGGGTAAGCGTGGCCTTGATCACGGGCAAGGCCGGAGGCAGCCTGCCCAGCAATCGATAGACGAGCGGTTTCAGGAAAAGATCGGCGGTAAGATTGGCCGAGACCGGATATCCGGGAATGCCGATCACAGGTTTGCCGCGGGCGATGCCCAGAATACACGGGTGGCCGGGACGGATAGCGATGCCGTGCACCAGTACCTTTCCGATTTCAGCCACAACCCTGGAGGTGTAGTCCCGGCTGCCGGCTGAAGAACCGGCACAAACAACTACCATATGACTCTTTCCCAGTGCCCGGTCGACTGCGCGAGTTATCTCTTCCATGTCATCGGGGACTATGGACTCCCGCAGGACTGTCCCTCCCCACTCTTCGACCATCTTGCCCAGCATCAATGAGTTGAACTCGATAATATTTCCCGGCGCTGCGGGCGTTCCGGGGTCTACCAGTTCCGAACCCGTGGGAATGATTGTGACAACCGGACGGATACGCACCGAGACCTCGGTGATTCCGGAAGTGATCATGGCCCCTATATCCTGAGGGCGGACCAGGTGGTTCTCCGATAATACCAGCTCCGTGGCGACGATATCCTCACCCAGAGCGCGGACATGTTGACCGGGAGCTGCCGCCGCCCGGATTTCTACTTCGTCCTGGCTGAGG
>JAQULX010000092.1 GCA_028718465.1 Dehalococcoidales bacterium
CGTCATCGGTATTCAGTCCCTTTTCTGCCAGGAAATTCTTTAATGATAAAGAGCTCTCGCTCGGGGCGATGGTAAATACGCCCTCTATTTTAGCTTCACTGGCACCGTGGCGGACGACATCTTCACTGGCGGACCCGGTCAGCAGCAGTTCTACGGCATCAATGATCAGCGACTTGCCGGCGCCGGTCTCTCCGGTAATGACGTTCAAACCGGCATCCAGCTTCCAGTCGATGTCCTCGATGATGCCGAGATCTTTGACCTTTAACTCCAGCAGCAACTTATTTTCTCCTGAATCTGCTCACCATCACGTTGTTATGAGTTCCACACCTTCACTTCGCCGCTGCAAACATCATCTTGCCATGTGCCCTCAGGATGAGGAGAGGACTAAGAAGGGGACTGTATCCTTCCTCATCTGCACGTACCGGATTGCATTGGAGAAGTCTCAGGAGAGCCTCGCCGCTATTTTAACATTTTATCGATCGCATTTGGAAGAAAGCCGGAACAATAAAAGAGTCCCGAAAATATCCGGGACTCTTTATCAATTAAAGCCCAAAAGGCCCCACTGACCGGATTGACCTCAGGTCAATCCAATCCGGGTACCGCTGTATAATCTTTACTACCCTGACTCATTTTCAATCAGTTGCTGAATTTATTCCGGAAGACCGGTGGTAGCCCGTCCGGTCCAGGCTGACAGGGTCTGTTAACTCGGTCTAATCGAACACTGTTACGATTTGCGTCTTCTCTGGATGCGGGTCATTTTCAGCACCCTTTTATGGTGCTTCTTGCTCATTTTCTTCCGGCGCCATTTAAGTGTACTACCCATGCTGGTTCATCTCCTCCTGATATTGAGTCATTCAGGGAATGCCTTAACGGTTGATAACTGTATTATTTCGTTAACCTTAATAGCAAACTTATACTATATTACTACAAAATGGGATTTTGCGAAATAGCGGAGGGCCGGTTCAGTGGATGTCCGGTTCGGTTGATAAACAAATTAAACAATAGTAGAATTATTTCAGATAAAGAGTATAACTTTTAAGTAGAGGGGACTTTCAATTATGGAAAGCGGGACATGGAAAGTCAAGACTGGACTGGCTCAAATGCTGAAGGGTGGGGTGATAATGGATGTTGTCACCCCGGAGCATGCGCGGATTGCCGAGGAGGCTGGAGCCTGTGCCGTAATGGCGCTGGAAAGGGTACCGGCTGATATCCGGGCGGCGGGTGGTGTTGCCCGCATGGCCGATCTTTCTATAGTAGAATCTATTATGAAAGCGGTATCGATACCGGTAATGGCGAAATGCCGCATCGGGCATTTTGTAGAAGCCCGGGCCTTGGAAGCTCTTGGTATTGATTTTATAGATGAGTCGGAGGTGCTGACCCCGGCTGATGAAAGCTACCATGTCTGGAAACATGATTTTCGAGTACCCTTTGTCTGCGGTTGCCGTGACCTGGGTGAAGCCCTGCGCCGTATCGGTGAGGGGGCGGCCATGATCCGGACCAAGGGTGAAGCCGGGACCGGCAATATTGTAGAAGCTGTCAGGCATATGCGGGCGGTACAGGATTCCATCCGCAAGCTGGTAAATATGCCGCAGGAAGAACTGATGGCCTATGCGAAAGAGATCGGCGCTCCGTTTAACCTGGTGCAAGAGGTGCATGATACCGGGAAACTGCCGGTAGTGAATTTTGCCGCGGGAGGAGTGGCCACACCGGCGGATGCGGCTTTGATGATGCATCTGGGAGCGGAAGGGGTCTTCGTTGGCTCGGGCATCTTCAAGTCCAGCGATCCGGCAAACAGGGCCAAGGCGATAGTTAAAGCGACAACCCACTTCAAGGACGCCAAGATAATCGCCGAGGTATCGAAAGGCCTGGGCGAAGCCATGCCGGGTAAAGATATCAGACAGATTCCAGCAGAGGAACTTATGGCCAGGAGAGGGTGGTAGGGCAGGCTGCGGAGGATATATTGCAAAAAACAATAACCGATGATTTGGTCGCCCTGATAAGTATTTTACCCGAACAGATTTGCCGATCGTTAAACGAGCAGCCGGACATCAGCGAACTTGTCGAAGTGGTAATGGACCTGGGAAGGCCCCCTGAAGCCCGCTTTTTTCACCGCGAGATGATAATTACCCCGGGGGACGTGACAGAGCTGGACCTGGAATATGTGGTCTCGCGCATCAGCAGTTTTGGTGATGACAACCGGGCCGGTATTGAACGCACCTTGCACCGGATCTCCGCAATAAGGAACCGCAAGGGGACTATCGTCGGGTTGACCTGTCGGGTTGGCCTGGCTGTTTACGGGACAATCAAGATAATCGAAGACTTGGTCGAATCCGGGAAAAGTGTTCTGCTGATGGGCCGTCCCGGCGTCGGGAAGACCACCATGCTCCGGGAAGTGGCTCGTGTGCTGGCGGATGAGGCCCGCAGGAGAGTAGTGATTGTAGATACTTCCAACGAGATCGCCGGAGACGGAGATATTCCTCATCCCGGCATCGGGCGAGCGCGCCGGATGCAGGTGCCTACGGTATCGCAACAGCATGCAGTTATGATCGAAGCAGTAGAAAATCATATGCCCCAGGTAATCGTCATAGATGAGATCGGTACGGAGTTGGAAGCGAGGGCAGCCCGTACAATTGCCGAGCGGGGAGTCCAGCTTATCGGGACAGCTCACGGCAACACCCTGGAAAATTTGATAATCAATCCCACTCTGGCCGATTTGATCGGCGGCATCCAGACTGTAACTCTGAGCGATGAGGAAGCTAAACGGAGAGGGACGCAAAAGTCGATACTGGAGCGGATGTCTCCTCCCTCATTCAACATCATCGTGGAAATTCAGGACCGGGATAAAGTGGCGATTCATCCGGATGTAGCTGAGGCAGTAGACTCCATTTTGAGAGGCCACCCGCTGGAGACAGAGATAAGATGGACCGATGAGGACGGAGAAGTCCGTATCGCCAAAGAGATGCCCGCCAGCATTGAGAAGAAGCCTGCTGCCAAAGGGAAAAGAGCCAAAGATGAAAAACAGCCCCGTATTTATCTGTTCGGGGTGAACCGTGCCAGATTGGAGCAAATGTCCAAAGATATGCAAATCAGCCTGGATGTGGTAAACAACCCGGATAAAGCCAATATCTTCATCACCTCCAAGGCTTATTACCGCAATCGCCCTCAGAAAATTATGGATGCTGAAGCGGCGAATATTCCAATTTATGTTTTAAAAAGTAATACTCCAAACCAGATCCGGCAGCTTTTAAACACAATCTATCCGGGCGATGACCGTAAAGACCCGATCTCCAATGCTGTTGAGGAAGCTCAATCAGCCGTGAACCAGATCCAGGATGGCGATGAGGTAGTCGAGCTCCGCCCCCAGAGTGCCTATATCCGCAGGCTTCAGCATTTGGTCGCTGAACAAAATAATCTACCTTCGGAAAGCGTCGGTAAAGACCCCAACCGCCGCGTGCGGATTTTCAAACAAGGAGTCAAAGCTTAGAATATGCCCCTTTTCATCACCTTCGAGGGTGGGGAGGGTTGCGGGAAAAGCCTTCAGTCCAGGATCTTGCACCGGAGGCTGGAGCAATCGGCTGTCGAGTCCGTCCTGATTCATGAGCCGGGCGGCACACCCTTGGGAGAAAGGGTCAGATATTTATTAAAGCAAGCCTGCGAAGTCCCTGTCTCTCCTTTAAGCGAGTTGATGCTTTTCAATGCTTCGCGCAGTCAGCTGGTGACAGATGTAATCAGGCCCTGCCTGGATGAGGGTAAAACCGTCATTTGCGACCGTTTTACCGATTCCACGGTTGCCTACCAAAGCTACGGGCGTGGGCTGGACATAACGGTAGTGAAAGAGATTAACCGGATCGCTTCTCAGGAACTCAAGCCGGACCTGTCTTTCCTGCTGGATGTGCCTCCGGAGCTGGGTCTTTCCCGCAAGCGGAAAGATGCCAATGACCGTTTCGAAAAAGAAGATCTGGACTTCCATCAGAGAGTCCGCGAAGGATTTTTAAAATTGGCGGCTGAGGAGCCCCGGCGCTGGGAAGTAATCGACTCTACAATGTCAAAAGACCGCATAAGCAAGATCATCTGGGAAATTGTAAACGAGCGGATAAAAAGTTAGACGCTTTCCCCATATTTACTTCAGGGAGAAGTCCTGTTAGTTGACCGCTTTTTAGCAATCACTAATATAGTAAGGATTCATACCGGATAATCCGGGCAGATAACAGGACTGCAACCCGATTTCACAGCTACCGCCGAACGAATTGTCAGTTCTGGTGGCCGTTCCAGTAAGCCGGTTGAACCGGACATTTTGTTTGCGCCAGGTCTGCTATCGAAAAACATGTGTTTTTCTTCCTGTCGTTTCGTTATCCGGCAGGAATACCCGGTATAAATAATGATTGCTTTCCCGAAAAATCCATGTTATCATAACAAACATCATTATAGAAAGGCATTACCGATCATCGATATAATTTATAGGTGAAAAGGAGGAAATATGAAAAAGACACTATCAGGAATTCTGGCGATTATGTTAGTACTTGCCCTGGTTATTGCTGGCTGCGCTCAACAAGCTGCATCCCCCACTCAGACTCAAGCCCCGGCAACGAGTCAACCTCCTGCGGCGACCAGCCAGGCACCGGCTACTACTCCTGTTCAAGCCCCACCTGCTACCTCCCAGCCTCCTGCTGCAGCGCCGGTTGTATTCAGGGTCGGGCATGATATGCCGCCGACCGTAGCTCCTGTGGTCGGATTGAACTGGTGGGCGGAACAGGTGACCAAACAGACCAACGGCAGAGTAAAGGTTGAGCTTTATCCTGCAAGCTCTCTGGCCACCCAGGCCAATAGCGTGGACGCAGTCCGTACCGGAGTGGCCGATATGTACTGGCTAAGCACCTCCAGTCACCGGAAAACGTTCCCGATAACCCAGATTCCGGCAGTTCCCGGAGCCGGTTTCGACGATGACACCGAAGCCGCCAATGTTTCTCATGTAAATACATTCCTGGAGTTCCTTAATAAATACCCGGCAGCGGCCGAAGAATTCAAGGATTTCGCACCCGTATTCTTCTATTTCGTCTATTCGGAATCCTATCTGGCCTCCAGCAGCAAGAAAGTCACCAAGCCTGAGGACATCAAAGGAATGAAAGTCGGCAGCAACGGCGCCAGGCTTGACTTCGTAAACAGTCTGGGAGGCGCGGGTGTAACCGATGTGCCGCCGACCGCTTATGAGAAGCTGCAAACCGGTGTCACCGATGCCGCATTTGCCGCTATCAGCGCTGTCTATGATTTCAAAATTTACGAAGTAACCAAATATATCCTGGACTTCCCCTTTGGCGGTGGCGGGCATCCTCAGATTATAAACAAGAACACCTGGAACAAGATTTCTCCCGAGGACCAGAAGATCATGATGGACCTGGCACCGGAAGCTTCCAGAATTAGCTCCCAGTCCATAGCCGAGGCCAATATGCTCGGCTGGAAAACAGTTGAAGACATGGGGAAGAGGACGACTGTGACTCCGGAAGAGAAGGCTCTATGGGACGAAGAATTCTCTGTTCTCTGGGAAGATTATATTAAGGAAGCTGAGGCCGCCGGATTAACAAATGCGCGTGAAGCTTTTGAATGGTGGAAAGAAAAAGCGGATGCGTCCTGGTCTATGAAATAAACTGCTCGATAAAATATAGCCTGAAAAGGTCCCACCTCAATTGAGGTGGGACCTTTTTTTAATATCACCCCTAACTTTAGTCCTGATTTTACGTTATTATAATTAGAGGCAATGGTTTATTGTCCCTTTTACCGTATGGTACTCTACCTTTTTACCTGCTAAGATAATCGTTTTATTCAGTGACCGGTATAGCGAATTAACGGACCGGACCAGAAAACCAGGACGAAAGTACGCCGGGTAAACGGTAAAATAATACTATAGACTATGGATGGTTTTTATCGACCCAGGTTATATAATGGTAATACACTTTCGGAAGGAGGAGATGGCGATGTGGAGATTTAAGTACTTGATTTGCCTGGTTTCAAGGCACATATGGATCGGTTCTCTGTACCGGTATTGTCTGCGCTGCGGTAAACTGGATATTGAACACGCTCATGACAGCGTGCATTAAGAATAATATTGCTATGCTGGATATCAGGATAGGGAGGGCGCCAGCCCTCCCTTCATGTTTTATAAAAGAGAAGGTAAACCCCCTGCATATTAACAGGACGCAGGGAGATTATAACATCTCAGGTCCGCCGCCAGTGTCAGCGCAAAGCCGTGATAATGGCAATAACTCCGATGATAACCAGGTAGATCCCGATGATATAGGCAATAATGCGGGGCCAGATAATGACAATGATACCGACAATAATGGACAAGATACCGCCGATGAGCCCGCCCATAAAAGCCATACTGTACCTCCTTATGATTGCTTTAATCATATTATAACCAACTCCTGAAGAGAAGTGAATAAGCAGCCAATTTGAGTATATTGACTGGCGGATTTTAGTTATTGACATTAGATAGGAAGTATCATAAAGTGAAGGTGCTTTGAAGAGCACTGCTTTCAAACCGGCGGGCAATCGGAAACAGGTCTTGCGTGCTTTTGAGCTAAGCCTGTGTGTAGTGGGGATAATTGTATTATTTTGCTCCTTGCTTGCCCTTCCCGGGGATACCCTGAAATCAATCCAGAGCAGCCATTCTGTAATCTCGTCCGAACCTTTATCAATACCCCAGATAAGCTGCCGTCTTACGCAGACCTATCTCTCGGAAGTCTGTAAACAGAAAAGGGCTGTTCCAAGCCCCTTGAATCTATACCCTCTTTTAAGTTATTATATTGACTCCTCCAAAAACCGGTTTATCATTTGCCTCTACGGAATAAGCGGTATTTCCGGAGGAGAGATCAAACAGGCTTACCTGCTGCTCGACCTTCCTCCTCCGTTTCCTCTCTGAACCGATACCAAAATTAAACTCTCCGGCGATAAATTGCATTAATGTAGTCTCGCAATCCGGTATCGGTTTAACTATCACGGCTTTCATATAAGCGCAATACACGGCGCTCATATGCCGGAATTATCAGGAGAAGACGTTCCTTTTATAAAAACACCATTTTCTCCGGTACTCCCGGCAGAAAAGAGTAAATATTAAGATAGTCCTCAGGAGGAAACAACATGTTTTGGAAAAAATCAACTGACCAGAAGGAATCGAAACTGCCAGGTCCTAGAGATGTGCCTGAACCGGTAAAAAAGGAAATGGCAGCCAATAGTGATATTGATCTCGATATCATCCCGTTTTTAAAAGCCACTGTTAAATTTGGGGAAGGTGAGGGCAAGATCTGTGATATCCGTATCTTTGATCCGTCTGATGCTGAAGCCAGGAATATCAAAGTAAAAAACTATGATACTCTGACGGAGAACCCGGACCTGATCATCTGCGAAGGACGCTTCGATGAAGCTGGCAAAAAAGTCGATTTAGTTGTCCGGAAAGCCATACCGAAGGTCAAGTTACTGACTATGGAAGAGGTACTGGCTCAGGTAGAAGGTTTAAAAGAACCAGGGAGCAGCGTCTTTTTCTATATGTCTGCCGGGCCGGCTGCCGGCGGCCCGCTTGGCCGGGGTGCTTCTATAGTCAAGTACAACGGCGCCGGTGATAAAAAGCAAAAGAAGTATACCATTTACGGCGCTAATGTTATTGATATGAAGCCGGATAAAGAAGGATTGAAGATTTTCGATTCAGACAAAGCCAAAGACGTGGCAAAGTGGATTGCCGAAAGCCAGAAACCCAGGTTTGTCTAAATACCTGAAGGACAGAGTTTTTCTGACCCGCAGGTAGATGGTACTCGCTCGAGAGTCAAGCTTTGATTGGCCGGTATAGTGCCGTGGGATTTGCCCACAGGTATCCAGGTGTTTATGCATCTAAAGCGCCCTGGTAATATACCTTTCATCCGTGGGAATGCGGCCGAAGCGTTTGTGTCGATTGGTGCTGACTGGTCCGCCTGCCAACTATAATTCAAAAGAGCAATAATAATTTGTTTAGTGACATGCTAGAATTATAATTAACAGCCTGCTGATAGAGTCAAAATGCATAGAGCCGGGTGTGATAAGGTGGAAGTATAACATTATCATTCAGCGCGGTACGCAGTCCATCGTTCAGGATACCGGGAGGAGGCATTGTTACAATGAGGATTTATGTGGGGAATCTATCCTACGATGTTACCGAGGATGAATTGAAAGAACAATTCGCGGCTTATGGTGAAGTGGCATCAGTAACCATACCCATCGACAGGGACAGCGGAAGGTCCAGGGGTTATGGTTTTGTCGATATGCCTAAACAGGGTGAAGCCGAAGCTGCCATCAGGGCTTTTAGCGGGAAGTCGTACAAAAATCGTGCTCTTACGGTTAATGAAGCCCGTCCTCGTACGGAACTTGGTGATAGAGGCCGCGGAAGAGGATCTGGAACGCGCCCGGGACGGTACTAGACCGAGCACCGTGCCCGACATTAGAATCGTATTCTTCTGCAAGATAACTGAACTGATACCGGGATGAAGCTGTATTTCCCTGGCGAGAGTATGGGGAACATGCGGATTTCATCCTGGTGTTTTTATTACGTCTTAATTAGTTTCTTCAGCCCGGCGCTAATACAGGGAAGCTCCGAGCTCATCCATTTTACCGGTTATCGTGTACACTACCCGCTCGCATAT